>CAITQQ010000376.1 GCA_903894575.1 uncultured bacterium | reverse complement strand
ATCATCCGCCCTCAACTGGGAGACCTTTAGGCATCTGCGAACTTGTAGCCCACACCCCTGACTGAATGAAAATGCCTGGGTTCACGGGGATCCGTCTCAAAATATTTCCTGAAGTTCAGAATGAAGTTGTCGATGGTTCTGGTGGTTGGAAAAACCTGGTAACCCCATACTGCTTGTAAAATTTTCTCTCTTGAAACCACTTCGTTGCGGTATTCAATCATCAGTTTGAGCAGCATGATTTCTTTTTTGCTCAGGCTGATCAAATCACCTTTTGCATTGGTCGCAGTTTGTGCTTTGAAGTCTATGCTGTTGCCACCAAAAGCATAATGATCCCCGAGGGTGGTTTTCTCATGGAGCCTTCTGTTCTTCTCAATCAATTTGTCCACCCGAAGCAACAGTTCCTCCAAATTAAAAGGTTTGGTCAGGTAATCGTCTGCTCCTCTTTTTAATCCTGCCACCCGATCAGCACTGCCTGACCTCGCACTGAGCATGAGGATGGGTGTATCAATGTTTTTGAGCCGGATGGTTTCACAAACATCAAAACCATCTACCTCAGGCAACATTACATCAAGCAAAATAAGGTCATAATATTCCTCCTCCACTTTTTTCAGGGCCAGTGCTCCGTTGTTGGCACAGGTAACTTCATAGCCCTCCAGTTCAAGATTGAGTTTCAGGGCCTCAAGCAGGTTCTCTTCGTCTTCCACCAACAATATGGAGGCTTTTGCAGGATTCATCATGATCGATTTTTGGGTAATATCACCTTGAAAACAGTTCCAACTGGATGATTGTTCTCTATCGAGATAGAACCTTTGTGGTCTTTTACAATCTTGGTGCTGAGGTAGAGCCCCAAACCAGTTCCTTTTGTTTTTCGTTTGGACTCATCCCCCACCCGGTAAAACTTCTCAAATATTTTTTGCTTTTCAGCATCTGGTATGCCAGTGCCCAGATCTGCTACTTTGATGATGGCCTGATGATCCAATTCCTCAAGGCTTATGGATATGGGCATTTCCGGACTGGTATATTTAACGGCATTTTCAATCAGGTTGTTGAGAACAAGTCGAATCAGGAACTCCTCGCCATTCAGTAGAACAGCACCCGGCAGCTGAAGGGCAAAGGACCTGGCAGGATATCTTTTTTGGAATGCAGCTACTGCTGAGGAGAGCATTTCGGCACAATCAAATTCTTGTTTGGTGAGCTGGTATCCTCCAGACTCCAGTTGTGAGCTGAGGAGGATGTTGTTGCAGAGTGCATCAAGCCTTTCAGTTTCATTGATGGCATCACCCAATATCTTTGATTGGCGCTCTTCATCCAGCTTGTGCCTGCGCAAGGTTTCAAGATTCAGTTTGGTAACAGCAATGGGTGTTTTCAATTCATGGGTCACTGCCATCATGAAGTTTTTCTGTTGCAGGTGATAGCGGATTTGACGGCGCACCACACTGTACACGAAAACAGCACCCAAAATGGTGATGATGAGAAAGGTAAAGCCCTCTCCTATATATTGTTTGGCATTCCTGTCATGTGCATCCTGCAATGCATCGATTGCTCCCGGAGCAAGGGCACTGTTCTTCAATGTCTGCTCCAACTGAAAGGCGAGCATCAGGTCATTCTGTTGATCCAGTTCAATATACCACCAGGCCAGCGCGGCTATCAGGTAAATCAGCAATAACCAGAAAACATAATTGATGAACTTGAGTGGAATGCGATCAAAGAATTTACGCATTTTATTTCAGTTTTTCCAGGCGAAGACCGACATTGAAAACATGATGGAGTGGTTCAATCCGCATGTCGTGGCTGATCTGAATGGTGTAGTTCCCGGACTTCATGAACCTGACGGGCTCTTTGTACAGCAAGACCCGGTGATCAAAAATATCATCCATGCCGGAACCCAACCAACGGTTGTTGGCTGCCAAAGGAATATCAAAACGTTCTGCGCGAGCAACTGAATCACCGGGAAGTTGGCTCTTTAACTTAATCCAGACATTGTTGTATTCGTAGGCATCTGCATGCCGGAATAAAAAATAGACAAGATAATTGGCAGTGGTGTCCTTGATTTCAAAATTGAATTCATTCTTCTGTTCATTGGACCATTCATTTCCCGGCATGAAAACGACTTTCTCATACAGACCCGTTTCGGTGCATGAAACAACAGTCAATAAAGATGCAATGACAATTAGCTGTTTGAATGACATGTGGCAAAGTTAGGCATCAATCCATAAATGGCACTGAAAATGCAAAAACGATTAGAGTACGTTGAGGATCTGTTCTTTGGCCTTTTCCAGCTCATCTTTCATCTCCACCACTGATTTCTGGATTTCTGCATCGTATGCTTTCGAACCAGTCGTATTGATTTCTCTTCCAATTTCCTGGAGCAGGAATGAAAGCTTACGCCCTTTTGAAATTTCCTGCTCAGCCAACAGGGTCCTGAAATAAACACAGTGGTTGGAAAGCCTTACCTGCTCTTCTGTAAGGTCTATTTTCTCGATATAATAAATCAGCTCTTGTTCAAACCTGTTCTTGTCTACATTGTCCTTCCCAACCTGCTCTTCCAGGAGCTTCAGGATGTTTTCACGGATCTTCTGTTTGCGCAAAGGCTCGAGGCTGATTACTTTTTGTTGGAGTGTTTCAATATTGGCGATGCGGGAGAGCAATTCATTTTCCAGGGCCAGTCCTTCGTCCGTCCTGTGCTTGTTGATCATGGCAATGGCTTCTTCAATGGTGGATTTGTATGCACCCCATTCTTCATCGCTGGTGGTTTCTGTTGATGTGGACACCACTTCGGGCATCCGCAGGATAGAAGCCAATAGTTGGCTGTCATCAGCTTCCAAACTTTCTGCCAGGCCTTTGATCTGGTTATAATATGATGCAGCAAGTTCCAGGTTGACTGAGGTTGGCCTGGTGGCACCGTTTTGCTTGATGATGATGGTACATTCAATGCTTCCCCTTACCAGATGCTCAGAAAGCATGTTCCTGATTTCAAATTCAAAAGGCTTTAGCTGAACCGGTAACTTGAGCAACAACTCAAATTGTTTTCCATTCAACGAGCGCAACTCCACCAAAACAACTTTTTCATTGATTGCTTTTTCTGCTCTGCCGTAACCGGTCATCGATCTTAACATGTAAAATATTTATTGCAATGTAAGAGAATTTCTTGGCTGAAAAGCAGGCCTGAAAAGAATTTGAAGAGGATAAACTGCTTAAATGCACAACGCCCAGTTGAAACCGGGCGCTGTTATATATATGGGTTAATAAGTACGGGAATAAATTCCCTTCACAATATTAAAAATATATTTCATCAACTTAAAATATTTGTTGAATTATTTTATTCACATTTTTTTTCAAGATGTTAATTACTCAACATTACTCATCCTCCCCACTGATCTTTAATGCAGTGAATACATAGCATTATCTTTGTTGGAAATTAAGCAGCATGAAGTTCCCAACTCCCGTTTCCATTGAGTGGATTGCAACATTGATCAATGCAAAGATTGAAGGCGACACAACAGGATTTGCAACAGGCATCAACGAGATCCACAAGGTGGAAGAAGGTGATCTTGTATTTGTGGATCATCCCAAATATTACAAAAAATGCATCGACTCATCTGCCAGTTTTATCATCATCGACCAATCAACAGAATGCCCTGCAGGAAAGGCTTTGCTGATTGTTGAGCAACCCTTTGAAGCCTACCTGAAAATCGTTGCACAGTTCCGTCCATTTCATGCTGCTACAACCATGATCGACCCAACAGCATCCATTGGAGAAGGGAGTTATGTTTCACCGAATGCATTTATCGGACAGCAGGTTTCCATTGGAAAAAATTGCACCATTCATCCCAACGTGAGCATAATGGATCATTGTATCATTGGTGATAACGTCATCATACAAGCAGGGTCAACCATCGGGTCTGATGCGTTTTATTACAATACAAAAAAGAACAGGGATGTCTGGTACAAGAAAATGAGCAGCTGTGGAAGGGTGGTCCTTGAAGACTTTGTTGAGATT
>CAITQQ010000375.1 GCA_903894575.1 uncultured bacterium | reverse complement strand
TCGCAGTTGCAGGGAGTCATTTTGGGGGAACACTTACCCATGGAGAAGGTTTTTTCAACTTCAACAAAATCAAGAATGTTGTTTTGGAAAACGAAAAAACATATACTTTTTCACCGGCCTCAACATCTCTGATTGAAAAACTCAACAACCCTTTCAGGAGGGTATTGAAGGTTTCCGCAAACAGTCCAGCCCTTGTGGTAAAGTTTTCCATCAAGGAAAAGTTCGATATTAATTTATTGAAAGAGTGTAAAGAAATTGCTGAACAAATTGTAGAGGTGAATTTGTCAGGCATGCCTGTTGATGATCAGGTTTTCCCACTACTTGTTGGGTTTTTGAACCTCGAGAAACTCAATCTCAATTCCACTGCAATTTCAGGCAATGGCATCAACAAATTAACAGCCTTAAAAAAGTTGGAGCAGCTTTCTGTTGTAAATACCGCAGTTGATCTGCAGGATATTTTACCCCTTGCAAAAATGATTTCTCTTAAACATGTGTTCATATGGAATACCAAGATTGGAGAACAGGATATTGCGATGCTCAAGAGAACATCACCAAAAATCAAATGGGAAAAGGGATACCTTGCAAACAAAAATGAAATCCTTCAACTTCCTCCGCCCTACCTTGAAGACAACGAAAATTTAATCTTTGAACATGCGTTTAGCGTTGCATTGAAAAATCCATTTCCCAATGCAAAAATCCGGTATACCACAGATGGATTGACACCAGATTCAATCAACGGTAAAATTTATGATAAAGAGGTTTATACAAAGGAATTGTTGCGAATCAAGGCAGTTACCAGTTTGGAAGGTTGGATCACCAGTGATGTTACAGACTTCACCGTCTACCCAAAAGGAATTGCATGCGATTCTGTAACCCTTTTGAGCAAACCAAACAGGGGAAAAGCATATGGTGCAAAAATCCTCATTGATGGCAGGAAGGGATACAGTCAGACCGCAGATCAACTGTATAACAGCTGGCTTGGTTTCAAAAAAGAAGACTTTAAGGCAGGCTTCCATTTTGGCAGCAACCCCAATCTCCAGCAAATTGTGGTGAGTGCCGCTGACATGACCAATTCATCCGGGGCATCCGTATTTCCTCCTACCAAGATCACGATCAAGGGTGGAAAAAATCCCAAAGCATTGAAAACCATTGGAAGCATCGTACCAGAAATGCCGACATCTCCCAGGCCCAATGCATCCATTCCCTACGTAATACCCATTAAACCTGGCAAATATCCCTACATTGAAATCGAAATGTTGACGCTCAAGTCACTTCCAGAATGGCACCAGGAAAAGGGTCAAAAGGGTTTTGTGTTTTTGGATGAAGTGTTTTTTTATTAATCGTTTTTAGCAACAACATCAGCCGATTTGTATAATTGACTTCCTACCGAGGGAGTCCAATTTTGGAAAAACTTCGTAAATTCACAGTCCTTTACCCCTGTAAAAGGTCAATCCCTTAAGAGAAATTTGATCCACAACCCACAATGTTCAACCCAATTTGATCTCCCAGCAAACCATACAAGAAATTCAAAACAGGATCGATATTCATGATATCGTGGGGTCTTTTGTCAAGCTCAAGAGACGGGGAACCAACTATATTGGTAACTGCCCTTTCCACAATGAAAAAACACCCTCCTTCACCGTTTCACCTTCCAAAGAAATCTACAAATGCTTTGGATGTGGAAAGAGTGGCAACGCCATCGGCTTTGTCATGGAGCATGAAAAATACTCTTATGTTGAAGCCCTACGATGGCTTGCGGCACGATACAATGTTGAAGTAGAAGAAACAGAAACAAGCCCTGAATACCGCGAACAACAGCAGCTTGCAGACAGCCTTCATATCCTCAACCAGTTTGCCGCCAAATATTTTGCAAGCCAGCTCAAGGAGTCTGAAGAGGGCAAAAACAATGCATTGAGCTACCTCAAGGAACGGGGCTTTAATGATGAAACCATTGAAAAATTCCAATTGGGATATTGCCTCAACCAACGCGATGCTTTCGCAAGGGAGGCCATCAAAAACCAGTACAGCCAAGACTTGCTCAAAAAAAGTGGACTTTGTGTTGAGAGAGATGGTCAACTTGCCGACAACTATAGGGGCAGAATCATCTTCCCCATCCACAACCAAAGTGGCAAGATCATTGGATTTGGAGCGAGGGTTATCGGAAGCAGTGACCGTGGCCCCAAATACATCAACACCCCGGAGAACGAGCTTTACATCAAAAGCAGGATCTTGTATGGATCCTATTTTGCGAGACACCCCATAGACAAGGCGGATGAGTGTTTTTTGGTTGAGGGATATACGGATGTCACAGCCATGCACCAGGCGGGGATAGAAAATGTAGTGGCCTCCGGAGGAACATCTCTGACACCAGACCAGCTTCGGTTGGTAAAAAAATACACCAACAACCTTACCATCATTTATGACGGTGATGCAGCGGGAATAAAAGCAGCCTTAAGGGGTTTAGACCTTGCCATTGAGGAAGGACTGAATGTTCAGCTGGTCTTGATTCCTGATAAGGAAGACCCGGATAGTTATGTAAAAAAAGTCGGTGCAGATGCATTCAGGGAATTTGTAAAAGCAAACAAAAAAGAATTCATCCTCTTCCAACTGGAAGTAGCCTTGAAAGATGCAGGCAACGACAGCAACCAAAAAGCTGCTGTTGTCAACCAGATTGCAGAGTCAATTTCAAAACTCAGCAGAACAGAAGATTTTACCAGACAACAGGATTATATCAAGCGCTGTGCCGCCATTTTGAAAGTAGATGAGCTGGGGCTCACAGCGCTGGTGAACAAATTCAGCAAGGACAAGATTGGAAAAGAGGAAAAACGGGCCCAAAGGGATGGCATTGATCCCGTCATACCTGTTGAAGCACCCAAAAATGATGATGCAGGAATCGATCTTCTTTTCAAGGATGAATTGAATGAACAGGCGGTAATCCGCACCCTGATTGAGTTTGGTGGATTGGCATGGGATGATCAGCAATCTGTTGCCTCATTCATTTTCAGAGAAATTGAGCATGATGGATTGGAAGACCTTTTTGACAACAAACTGCTGGTTGGTGTATTGAACGCTTATAAAACCATGCACCAGGAAGGCAACAATCCTACTGAGAAAAATTTTCTCTACCATGAAGATCCCCAAATAGGACAGATGGCGGTCTCATTGCTTACCGAAAAACATGAGATCAGCCCCAACTGGTCAAAATTTTACAAAGGCGATATTCCGCAAAGGGCTGACCTATATAAGCAAGAGGTTCTGTCCAGCATGACCTACCTCAAATTGAGAAAAGTAAAACGCCTGATCCTTGAGAACCAGGCAGATCTTGAGAAGGACAACAATGAAGAAGATACGATGATCCTTCTGCAAACACATCTGCACCTTAAGCAAGCAGAAATGGAATTGATGAAGGCCATTGGAACCGTTATTTTCAGATGATTTCCCTACTGCGGATCCACATTCACCTGAACGTGCACAGATTTGAAATGTGCATCATTCAACATGATGGCCATTACTTGTTGGATATGGTTCCTGGCCAGGGTATTCTTTGAGCCATCCCTCGGCAACTTCAGGAGAATCTCATAAATATATTTGTTGCGAACCCTGTTCACGACAGGCTCTGCAGGCCCAATCAAATAATCACCAAACATGGGCTGGATGCGGCTTGCAAAAAAATCTGCAGCATTCAATGCCTTGAGTTTATCGGCATGCCTGAAAAACAACTGGATCAGCCTTGTATAGGGAGGATAATGGAACATCTTGCGTGACTCCATCTCCGTGGTATAAAAAGCCTTGTAATCATGGGCGGCCACCAATGCAATGATGGGATGGCCAGGATTGGATGTTTGAATGATCACAGCACCTTGCTTCCCTCTTCTTCCTGC
Source organism: uncultured bacterium (assembly GCA_903894575.1). Classification (GTDB taxonomy): domain Bacteria; phylum Bacteroidota; class Bacteroidia; order Chitinophagales; family Chitinophagaceae; genus Pollutibacter. Next base: position 585 of record CAITQQ010000375.1, on the reverse strand, counting down.
CCTTCCACTCACCTGTTCCATCAACTGAAAACCACGCTCATTTACCCTGAAATCGGTAAAGCTCAACAACCCGTCAGCATCAAGGATGCCGACCAAGGCAACATGCTCAAAGTCCAGCCCCTTCACCACCATCTGGGTTCCCACCAGGATATCCATCTGATGCTTTTCAAAGCTTTGGATCATCTCGTCGTGAGCATACTTGCCCTTCACTGTATCGATGTCCATCCTTGCCACCGTATGTTCAGGGAACATTTCGATCAGGTCTTCCTCCACCTTCTCGGTACCAAAATTCCTTTCCACCCAACTGGCACCGCCACAGGCAGTGCAGGTTAGCATTACAGGGTAAGAAGTGCCACAATAATGGCACTGAAGCCTGTGGTGAAGTTTATGGTAAGTCAGTGTAACATCACAATGTTCGCAATGAGGAATAAAACCACAGGTGCCACAAATCTTGTACGGCGCATAGCCCCTTCTGTTCTGAAAAAGGATGACCTGTTTTTTCTCTGCAAGGGCCTTGTCCATCGCCTCTTTCAGTGCAGGCGTGATCATGTGACGGACCATTTTGTTGTTGACCATGCCCCTGGT
>CAITQQ010000374.1 GCA_903894575.1 uncultured bacterium | reverse complement strand
TCAATGTATTTGCCAATCTTGGTTGTATTGGAAAGGCGCAGGTTGTAACGCTTGAAGTCGTTGTTGGGAACAACGCCCTGCTGATCGAAAATCGATCCTGACAACCTGAAGAAGGAGTTCTTGATACCAAAGTCCATGCCCAGGTTGTGGGTCTGGGAGATACCCGGACGGAAAAACAATTTCACGTTGTCGTACAAAAGGGTGGTATCACCATACTCCGGTCCGAAATAACGGAAAGAGCTCGCCGCAACACCATTGGTACCATTGGAATATTTGTCAAAGGTTTCAGGGAACCTGGTCAGTTGTGAAACCCTGAAACTGTTGTCGTATTGGAGTTGTAATTTACTGGTCTTGGCCCTTTTGGTGGTGATCAGGATGGCACCGGAGCTGGCCTGGCTGCCATAAAGCGCAGTGGCCTCAGGTCCTTTCAATACAGTTACATTTTCAATATCACTTGGATTGATGTCGGCAATCCTGTTTTGGTAGTCACTGTTCCTGTTGGGACGGTCAGAAGCCAGACCGATACCACGTCCACCATCTGAGGTTTCATCAACACTCTGGTTGTCCACCACGATACCATCTACCACAAAAAGGGGCTGGTTGCTCATGGAAAGTGAGTTGAATCCCCTCAACACGATGGAGGAAGAAGCTCCTGCAGCACCGCTGGTTGGGTTGATGGTCAGACCGGCAACACGGCCTTGCAAGCTGTTGACAAAGTTTTCACGCTGTGTTTCCTGGATATCATCCCCGTCGACTTTCTGAACGGAATATCCCAGTTCGCGTGGATTCTTCTTGATGTCCATTGCCGTTACGACAACACCTTCAAGCATTCCTTCGTCTTGGGTAAGTTTTACATTGATGATGGTTTGTTCCGCAACCTTGATTTCCTTGGAAACAAAGCCAACAGAGCTGAACACCAACGTTTCACCCTTGGCTACCATGATGGTAAATTCACCTTTGGCGTCTGTTTGTGAAGCCTTGGCTTTTCCTTTGATGGCCACTGTTGCATTGGAAACAGGCTGGTTGTTGGGCCCTGTAACCTTTCCTTTGATGCTGGTTTGTGCCATCACCATGGTGTGCAACAACATGGGAAGCATGATCAGCCATGTGATCCTTTTGATTTGTCTCATAAACGTTTGTTTTTGTCTTTGAAAGACCTTGGTTTACTATGTAAATAAGTATATGGATGCCTTTTTGGGTTATTGGCTTGTAGCAGTCGGGCTTAAATTGGCCCGAAAGGTATTAATTATAGGGGAATTGGACAAATTCAGGCCTAAAAACAATCAGTTTTTGAGCCCTTTTGCTGTTCCGCTCCAGTCAGGATCTGCTGCTCCAATCCAGGTGCCTGAAATATTATATTGAATGGCATGCACCCTGCCAAACTGTGCTGTTGTTTTGATTTCTTCGATTTTGATGCCAGACTGCCTGAGCAGGTCCATTGTTTTATTGTCTTTCCAGAGGACATTTTTGTGGTTTTCAACCAATAACCTGTCAGGAAGCTGATAGATCCTACCGGCTGACAGCGCCTGTTCAAGCGGCATTCCATGGTCAATCACCCGGCTGATGACCTGCACAATGGCTGGAACAATCCTTGCTCCGCCTGCAGCACCCAATGCCAGAAAAGGCTTTCCATCTTTCAGGATGATGATCGGCGATATATGCGAGGAAGCCCTTTCGCCCGGTTTCATTTCACCAAGATAAGGCCCCATGGTGGTAGCCAAAACAAAACCGTTTTTCTTTGAGGCGACTTTTGATCCCATGAGCGGACCCACAGACTGGGTGATGGAAACCATGTTACCATTCTGGTCACTGGCCACCAAATGGGTGGTATGGCCATTGCTATGGTCTGAGGAAGTAGCACTTGCAGGAAGGGCCATCGTTTTGGGCAAACTGTCTTTCCATCTTTTTGCTGCATAAGTTCCAACGACCAGGCTGTCTTCCCTTGTTTTCAGGAGAGGCCTGTCTTCGTATGCCTTGTGGTGAGCGGCCGCATGGTACTGGAGGTAATCTTTTTCAGAAACCTTGGAAAGATCAACCTGTTCCAGCATTTGAAGCATTTCAATTACGATGGCGCCATAGCAGGGCAGGCCTGTTCCGATGATTTCATATCCCCTGTATGTTCCCCTGACGATTTTCGCCTCTTCTGCCTTGTAGTTTTTCATGTCAGCCAGGGTCAGGAAACCGCCACCCTGCTTGATTTCTTCTGTCAGAGAATAGGCAATTCCACCAGTATAAAAAGATTTTCCCTTGTCTCGCGCAATGGTTTTAAGCGTTTTTGCCAATGCGGGTTGTTTGAACAAAGATCCGCCAGCAAACACGGTATCTTTTTGGAGAAAATGGGCTACGGTTCCTTCAAACTTTCTCAGTTCCTTGATCTCTATGGATTCTCTTTTTGACTCTTCATTGAGCATCAGATGGCCCTTGGAAGCAGCTGCTATGGCGGGTTGTATCACCTGCTTCAGGGGAAGCTTGCCATATTGCTGGTGGAGTTGCACAATGCCTTTTACCATCCCTGGTACACCAATGGTGCCATATCCATGTTCCGCTTCTTTTGGTTTTTTGATGTATCCGGCCGGCACTTGTGTGGTTGCATCCAGGCCCTTGACCCCCTGACCAGGAACAAAATAAATGGCCTGCAAACGTCCGCCCAGCCCACTCATGCTGGGTTCCACTACTGAAAGCATAAAACAGGATGCTGCAATCGCATCAAATGCATTCCCTCCTTGTTTGAGCATGAGCAAACCGGCTTCTGTTGCCCTGGGATGTGCGCTGGCAACCATGGCAGCGGATGAGGTATCCTGTTTTTGCTGTGAAAAAGCCAGGCAAGCAAATAAAGAAAACAGGACGGGCAAGAATTGCTTCATACAGTTGGGTTTGCAGTAAAATAGAGCACAAAAGTAGAGAATTTTTATCCTCTGCCTTTACTTGTATTGCAATCCCTCATCATACCAAAAAAGACCATATTGCTTGCCTTTCAAATAGCCGGGGACATCTGAAAGTTGTTGCTGCGCCTGGTCTTCAGAGATGGGAGTGGTAAAGGGCATTTTTCCGCTGGGCTTGAATTTACCTGTGATGATGTCGAGCAGGGCATCATTTGTGGTGCCAAAAGTTGCCAAGATGCCAGCAAAATTCTTCTTCGTTTTCTCATTGTAGATCTCATCGATCACCCAGGGATTGGTATAATTCACCGCCAGTATGGTTGGCTTTTTGGCGGTCAGTGCATTGATGTAGTTGATGTCCACGGCATTTTTGGAAAGTGACAAATAAATGGGTGACCCATTTGATTCAAACAGCGACTTTGATCCCGGAGTAATCCAAAGCAGGATCATGTCTGCTTCTTCAGGGCTTTTCACGAATGCGATGTCATGGTTGTTTTTCAGTGGCTGGAAAACATTGCTGGCGCTAGATGCTCCTCTTTTTTGGAAATAGGATTCAAAATAAACCTTGGTTTTTTGTTTGATAGGAAGTGCATTGTTTTCATTGCGCAACAATACGATGGATTTACGCATGGCAATGTCTGCTTTGGCCTGCAGTGCGGGATTGCCTACGAAAGCCACTGCCTTCTTTTCATCCACGTAAGGATTTTCAAAAAGGCCCAGCTCAAATTTTTCCATGAGCAGACGGTATACCGAGTTGTCCACCAGTTTCATGTCAACCATCCCAGATTTCACCGTTTCCAAAAGAGGTGTGGGATCTGCAGAACCAGAGTAAAGATTTACACCAGCCTCCAGGGTTTTTTTGTAGCGTTCCTTGATGCTGAGGTTTTCTGCACCCCAGGGCATCATTTCAATCGGACCGGTGTCTGAATTGATGATGCCCTTGAACCCAAGGCTGTCACGGAGCAATCCAGTAATCACTGGTTTGTTGTAAGCATAGGCAATTTCTTCATAATGGGTGCCCTGCGGGATAGAATAATAGGGCATGATGGCTGATGTGCCGGCCTTGATGGCTGCTTTGAAAGGAATCAAATTATTTTGAAACATTTTACCTGGGAAATGCTCATACTTGCCCCAGGAAAAATGCGGATCCTGTCCACCAACGCCTGCTCCACCACCGGGAAAATGTTTGGTGGTCAGTGCAACGGAACTGGAAGAAAGTTTTGTTCCCTGAAAACCAGTGACAATCTCATGCATCATTTTGCCAACCCAGCCTGCGTTTTCTCCAAAAGTTCCTTCAACCCTTTGCCACCTTGGTTCGGTGGCCAGATCCGCCATGTACATATATCCCTTCCTCAGCCCGACCGATGCCCACTCCTGTCTTGCAATGTCTGCAAATTCATGGATCAGCTTCAGGTCTCTTGTCGCAGAAAGTCCCAGTTCTCCGGGCCAGGTTGAAAAGCTGGTGGTCCCCACGCTAAGCCCTATCGATGCATCTTTGGTGATATGGTTTCTTGGATTGGAGGCGATGATGGCTGGAATGCCCAGCCCGTCTGATTCACAGAGTGCTTGCAATTTGTTGGCCCATGCTGCTGTGATGCCTGTACTTGCATTGGCGCGCAGGATGAAATGACGGAGATGAAACTGTGTAACCCCTTTGGTAGTGCCTGCAGCCATCATCATGGGTAATGGCAATGGTTTTCTGGTAAACATGTTCATGCTTTGCACCTGGTCTTCTTCATTGAAATCGCTGCTGATGGAATCTGTTGATCTTTGCGTATCAAAAGACCGATCGTTTTTGAGTCTTGTGGTGCTGATGAGCATGAAACCTACTTTCTGTTCTACAGACATTTGAGACAGGAGGTTCTTTGCCCTTGCATCATTGGAAAGCCTCCAATCCTCGTATGCGTCAAGCTTTCCGTTCCTGTTCAGGTCCTTGAATTGCAGCTTACCTACATTGATCAGCTTTGCTGAACGATATCCCAGAAAAGGTTGTTTTTTATCTGCGGATGATTGTGCTACAGCATCTTGCATTGCAAAAGCAACCAACATGGTCATCAGAAAGCCTGCTTTGTTCATGGTAAAAAATTTATCTTTTAAATATAATTTAAATCCTTTTGTGCTGTGAAAATAAAACAAAAAACTCCCCTCCTGGCCAGGAGGGGTGCCGAGACCGATGAACGAAGTGAATCGGACGAGCCTGCCTGCCGGCAGGCAGGGCGGGGTGGTGGAATTCATTCATCATTTTGTTTCTGTGCCTAGACTTCTAAAACGATTTCGCGTATTTTGATTAACTTTTGAGAAGATATGAGCGGATTGTAATCTAATATTGTTCAACATCATCAAAGCCAAATGAAAAAAATCATTGTTACAACAGTTCTTCTTTTCCAAATAGTTTTGTTGTTTGCTCAAGCACAAATTCAGACAAAGGTCTATAAATGGAGCAGCGGAAAAACACCAATGTTTGAAGGTGCTGGCGCGATTTTCTCCAAACAGATCCTGAAAGGTCATGCCATCGCTGGGGGGAAAAAATTAAAGTTCAATACTGGAACCAATGGAGATGAACTTTTTTTCATCATCAAATATGGTCCTGTGCATGTTGAATTGAATGGTGTGGCACATGACCTTGACAAAGGCTCTGTTGTTTTTCTCTTGCCAGGGGATGATGTTGTATTTCAGAACAAGCGCAAGGATGATGTTGAAATCTATGAAATGCAAATGGCATCATCCAATCCGGATCTTGTTAGGGGAAAAGCTGCTGGACCCTCTTTTGTGATGGATTGGTTTGACATGAATTTTAAACCGCACGACAGGGGTGGAGTAAGGCAGTTGTTTGACAGGAAAATCGTGATGTCTCCCAGGTTTGACATCCATATCACAACATTGAATCCGGGTCTGAGCAGCCATCCGCCGCATACCCACAAAACAGAAGAAATCATCCTGATGATTGATGGTGAAGGGGAGATGGTGCTCGGAACATCAAAGCAGAAAATCATTACTGGTGATGCCGCCTGGGTAGAATCCAATATCCCACACAACATCACCAACATTGCTAAAAGACCTGCTGTGTATTTTGCCATTCAGTGGAACTAAACGATAAACATGAAATATATTTTTTCAATACTCTTTTTGTTCACCATCAGTTCCATGTCTGCACAAGACAAGAAAAAAACTTGGGTCTTCATCCTGGCCGGACAATCCAACATGGCAGGCCGCGGTGCCGTTGAAGCAGAGGACACCATCACCGATCCTAGGATAAAAACCATTGACAAAAATGGTAATATCATCCTTGCAAAAGAACCCCTGCATTTTTATGAACCGACCATGGCCGGATTGGATTGCGGCCTTTCATTTGCAAAGGCCCTGATCAGGAATTGTCCGGATGATGTCAGCATCCTCCTTATCCCTGCTGCGGTTGGCGGAAGCAATATCCGCCAGTGGTTGGGCGATTCGGTCCATCGTGGCGTAAAGCTGTTGAGCAATTTCAAAGAGAAAACTGCCCTTGCCAAACAATACGGCACCATCAAGGGAATACTATGGCACCAGGGTGAAGGCGATGCCAATGAAAAAGGCATGCCGGTGTACAAGGAAAACATGCAAAAACTGTTTGGCATTTTTAGGGCCGAAGCTGGAAAAAAGAAATTGCCCATCCTGCTGGGTGAACTGGGTGCATTCAATCTCAATGCATCCAAGCAATTCAAGCAAATCAATCAGATCATTGGTGAGTATGCCTCAACGGATAAAAATACCGCGGTCATTGCTACCAGTGATTTAAACCACAAGGGGGATAACCTTCATTTCAATGCAGCAGGGCAACGTGAAATGGGAAAAAGGTATGCAGCCGCCATGTTGACATTTGGCTTGCGTTGAATCGGAAATAATTGAATCTTATATCAATCCTACTGAACGTTTTTGTTGATCTGCTCAACAAAAGTGCTTTCAAAAATCTTGTCTGCATTGCTGGTTTCGAAACCATCGCGGAAGTGTTCTCTTTTCAATTGGTCTTTGGAAATGGTTTCAAATGCAGGCAAAATCCTTCGCTCTGCAAATTCAACATAACTGCCTGCAATGGGATGCGTTTCATTGTTGTCGAATGCCGCTTCAATGATTTGAGCAACGGTTGAACTCTGCAGCAGCAGGCGATCTCCACTAATCTTGGTTTTTCCTCCGGCATCGTTGAGTTGAATACCAATGGATTCAAGGAAATGATTGAATTGGTCCAGGGTATTATATCCCTCTTTCAATTGGTGAACACTGATTGTATAGTGGTTCAAATAGTAGCGGTTGTAAATGACCCAGGAGGCATATTCTGATTCCTGTAAAAGTCTCTGGTAATCGCTCAGTAATGGCAAGCGCCACAATGGGGTATGCAAAAACGCGGACACTGCATGGGGGTCGTTCAGGTCCAAAGCATCAAGCGGATCAGCCTTGACTTCTTTGGTGTAAGACAGGATGATGGTCTGTGCTTCTTCAGAAAGTTCTTCCACTTTCAGTTCGCTGATAAAGATCCTTGGAAATTCTGGTGATGGCGGCGCAAACCAATAGGCATCAAGCTTTTTGCCTTCGAACCTGAAATAATCTTTTTTCTCATAACCATAATGGCAGAAGATTTTTTCAAGTGATTGTATGCCCAACAGAGGAACGCCAATTGTTCTGAAGGCAATGTGATCATTTTCAATGTCGGAACGGGTTTGGATGATGCCTTTGTCGAGCATGCCTTTGATGATTTTTTCAACGTCAGGAACCCTTTCGCTGTATTGTTGCATCAGGCCTTCCATGATGATGGCCAATCCTTCAAGCTTGTTTTTCATCTTAACTCTATTGCTGTAAAGTTAATGAAAAGCAGGCTGCGGTTTCATCCTGAACAAAATGAAAAAGGCAGAAAACAGGGTAAGGATTCCGATTAAAATAATTGAGGCATCAATGCCCAAATGGTCTGCGGTGATGCCGGTGATGACTGCACCAATGGCATATCCGCTGTCTCGCCAAAACCGGAAAATGCCCAGGCTTTTTCCCCTGTCCAATGCATGGGTATTGTCGCTGATGGTTGCCAGGAAGGTAGGATAGACAAGGGCTGTGCCGATGCCCAGTGCAACACTGATCAGCACCATTTCAGTGTAGCTGTTTGCGGCTGTCAATAAAACGATCGCGATGGCCTGCAGGAGCATCCCCCAAAACAACAGCATTTTTTTGGAGAAGAGGTCGGCCATTTTACCTGTGATGATTTGGCTCAGGCCCCATACTGCAGGATAAATGGAAGTAATGATGCCAATGTCTACCAGTCCGAAATTTTTCCTGATCAGGATGATGGGAAGCAAGCCCCAGATCATGCCATCATTGAGGTTATTGATCAGCCCTGCCTGGGTAACAGCACCCAGTTGTCTGTTTTTCCAACTGGTCTGTATAAAAATGTTTTTCAATCGGGGTATTTGGTCAAAATGGACGGCTTCAGATTGTACAAAAGCAGCTGTATCCCTGACCAATACAATGCTCAAAATGAGTCCGATGATGCTGACTCCGAGACCAAGGTAGAAGGGATAAGGGAAGATACCATAACGATCAGCAATGAATGCAGTGAAAAAAGCCATGAGCGCCACAGCCACATAGCCGGCAAACTCATTCAGACCCATCGCAAATCCGCGGTTTTTTTGTCCTACCAGGTCTATTTTCATGGCCACTGTACTGGACCAAGTAAAACCCTGGTGAATGCCCAGTAGTACATTGGCAAATACAATCCAGGACCAGCTTGGCGCATAGATAAAGATCAGCGGAACGGGGAATGCAATGATCCATCCGAGTACCAGTATTTTTTTTCTGCTGTATTTTGCTGCAAGAAATCCTGAGAAATAATTGGCAATGGCTTTTGATATGCCAAAAATCACAATGAAAGAGAGCAAGACCGATGTTGAGGCAATGTTGAATTTGGCTGCTGCAAACTCCGGAAGGATAGACCGCTCAATACCAATCATGGCGCCAACAAAGGCGTTGACGATGATCAGCAACACAAACTGTTGAAGGTTCTCTTTTAATCCAAGTTGAACAGGACGATCAGGATGGGGCATTGCTGCAAAGTAAATGCATCACAACCGCTGGGAAGGTGACAAGGGTCACATGCTTAATTTTTCAATCTACCACCCCGCCGAGCCGATTCACTCCGTTCATCGGTCTCGGCACCCCTCCTGTCCAGGAGGGGAGTTTTTTGAATCATCACTACTTCTCCTGTCCAGGTTTATCAACCTCTGGTTGGAGGGGAGTTTTGTGCAGCACAAAGCGCGTAAATTATTTTTTTTGGTAGTTGCTTTGATTGAAAAAATCAAACACCGGCAGTGCTTCGTTTTTGTTTGCTGCGTCGAAGAAGGTTGCATTGTCCCAGTGGGAGCCTTGCCCCCAAGGGGTTTTGGCTGAGGAGCTGACCCATGCAGGTTCCCAATAAACAAGTCCTGAACCGCCACCTTGCAGGACCAGTTTGACCAGATCAACCATGTATTCTTTTTGTCCAGTCGGGGTGGCAGGATATCCTGTAACCAATGCCTTGTCGTCAAGAATATTGTTGGCCGGGTCTGCATTGGCCAAGGTATGCGGGTAGGCTGTTTCAACCACCATCAACTGTTTTTTGTGGGTGGTCACCAGGTTGTTGATGAAATAAGGAAGATCTTTGGTTTTGACAGTAGACCAAAGCGGATAGTAGGAAATCCCAATCCAGTCATAAGGCTCAATGCCATTGGCACTGGCGTCTGCAAACCATTTGATGGCATTTTCAGGCTGTGCAATGTGCAGCATCACTTCTATTTTTTTTCCACTGCGGTTGCTCACTTCACGCACTGCAGCAATCCCCTTGTTCAGCAGGAATGCATTTCTTTTCCAGTCGATGGCAGGTTTTGCCTTTCCCTGGGGCTGCAGGATTTCACTGTTGATTTCATTCCCTACCTGCACCATTTCTGGAAGCAGTCCTTCTTTGTTCAAGGACAACAGGGTGTTCAGCGTATAGCCATAGAGGCTGTCTCCAAGAATATTCTGGTCTGTAATCGCAGACCATGCCTTGGGGATATCCTGTCTTCCGGGATCGGCCCAGATATCTGAATAATGAAAGTCAAGCAATACCCTCATGTTGGCGGCCTTTGCCCTGCGGATGCTTTTTTTGACATCCTCCAAACCACTGTATCTGTTGATGCTTGGCGTATGCCAAAGCCTTAGCCGAACAAGGTTGCAGCCTTTCTCGGCAAACAATGCATAAGGATCAACGGCATTGTTGTTGCGCTGGTATTTGGCACCGGCATCTTCTACTTCATTCACATAAGAAAGGTCTCCTCCAAGCACAATGGCATTGGTGGAATTGGGAAGCTGTGAAATGGTTTTCTTGCATCCAAGCAACATAAAAATAATGATCAAATAAGCGGGAAGCCGGTGCTGCATCATCTAAATTTGTATTTCATCAATTTGA
>CAITQQ010000373.1 GCA_903894575.1 uncultured bacterium | reverse complement strand
CACGATAATATCCATCCTGAAAAATTCAGATGATAAATTGGGTTAGTTTTGCATCATGCAATTCAAGCTGCATTCTCCCTATTCACCAGCAGGTGACCAACCCAATGCCATCAGGCAATTGGTGGAAGGCATACAAGAAGGAGAGCAGTACCAAACGCTGTTGGGGGTAACCGGATCGGGAAAGACCTTCACGATGGCCAATGTCATCCAACAGGTGCAAAAGCCTACGCTGATTCTAACGCACAACAAAACACTGGTTGCTCAACTATACGGCGAATTCAAACAGTTCTTTCCTGAGAATGCCGTTGGCTATTTTGTTTCCTATTACGATTATTACCAACCCGAGGCATACCTCCCAGTCAGCAATACCTATATCGAAAAAGACCTTGCCATCAATGAGGAACTTGACAAACTGAGGCTGCAGGCCACTTCTGAGCTTTTGAGCGGCAGGAGGGATATCATCGTTGTTGCGTCGGTAAGTTGCATTTATGGTATGGGAAACCCCACTGAATTTGAAAATGGAATCGTACGCATCCACAAGGGGCAAATCATAAGCAGACAGGGTTTTCTGCATTCATTGGTAAACTCACTTTATCACCGCACCCAAATCGATTTCAAGCGCGGCAGCTTTAGGGTAAAAGGAGACACCATCGACATCAACCTTCCCTATGTTGATTTTGGCTACCGCATCAGTTTTTTTGGAGATGAAATTGAATCGATCGATACGCTTGAAATAGAAACCGGAAAACGCATTTCATCTGTTGATACCGCGGCGATTTTTCCTGCCAACCTTTATCTGGCACCCAAAGAAATCATCAACCAGGTAATTTCTGAAATCATCGATGAACTGGGGCAGCAGGTGCAGTATTTCAGAGACTCGGGAAAGTTTATTGAAGCACAGCGCATCAGTGAAAGGGTGAACTATGACATTGAGATGATCAAGGAGCTGGGTTATTGCAATGGCATTGAAAACTATTCCAGGTTTTTTGACAGGCGGACGCCGGGAGCAAGGCCATTCTGTTTGCTGGATTATTTCCCAAAAGATTTTATCTGCATGATAGATGAAAGCCACCAGACCATTCCCCAGGTCAGTGGCATGTATGGTGGCGACAGGAGCAGAAAAATGGTGCTGGTCGATTATGGATTTCGCCTGCCTGCCGCCCTGGACAACAGGCCCCTCAATTTCAATGAGTTTGAGAACATGCTCAACCAGGTAGTTTTTGTTTCTGCCACACCCTCTGATTATGAATTGAACAAAACCGAAGGTGTAGTGGTGGAGCAGGTGGTGCGCCCTACAGGCTTGCTTGATCCGCCCATAGAAGTGAGACCGAGCATCAACCAGGTTGACGACCTGCTCGACGAAATTGACAAGACGGTAAAAAAAGGCGACCGGGTCCTGGTAACAACTTTGACCAAAAGGATGTCTGAAGAAATGGACAAATACCTGCAGCGGATCCACATCAAATCAAAATACATCCACAGTGAAGTGGATACCCTCGAAAGGGTGGAGATATTGAGACAGCTTCGCTTGGGCGAAATAGACGTGCTGGTGGGGGTGAACCTCTTGAGAGAAGGCCTCGATCTTCCAGAAGTATCGCTGGTGGCCATTCTTGACGCTGACAAAGAGGGTTTTCTGAGAAATGAAAAATCACTGACCCAGACTGCAGGAAGGGCAGCTAGAAATGTTGATGGCAGGGTTATTTTTTATGCAGACAGGATAACGGGCAGCATGCAAAAAACCATGGACGAAACCGAAAGAAGAAGGGCCAAACAGGTTGCCTACAATACAGCGCACAATATCATACCCACAACCGTCAACAAAAGCAAGGAAGAGGTTTTTGCACAAACAGCTGTATTGGATATCAAAGGCTTTGATGAGAAAAATTCCCTTGCTGCCGTAACAGAACAACAGCAAAGTACCAAGGCTGCAGAGGACCAAAACGAGTACAGTACGATTCCACAGATGGAAAAACACATCGCCAAACTCAAAAAGACAATGGAAAAAGCAGCCAAAGACCTCGATTTCATGGAAGCTGCACGGTTGAGGGACCTGATGTTTGAATCCAAAAAAAGGATGGAGGGGATGAAAGCATTGTCTTAAATCCGCACTTTCATTTTTCTATTTTTCAACAGGCCTAAAATGCGTTTATTTTCAATGAATTGATTAAATTCACCATTCAACAACTTATTGTCATGCGTTACAGAATCATCCTTTCCCTTGCCGTGTCATTGCTCGTTGCTGGTTTTTCACAAGCACAGCGCATCAAACCACGCTTGAAAGAAGTTTCATTGAACAACCTTGAATTTTTTCAAACGCCCACCGCCAACTGGAAACTCATCGGTGAAATCCAGGCGGGTTATAATGATACCATGCTGAACACAGCAAAAGGAATGGGGATACTGCACAATGACTTCAGTCGCGCAATTCAAAACAAACCCGTTCACAACCTGGTGACCAAGATGGAACATGGTGACATGATGCTTGAATTTGATTTCATGATGGCGAAAGGATCCAATTCTGGTGTTTATTTTCAATCCAGGTACGAGGTGCAACTTTTTGACAGCTGGGGCGTGAAAACTCCCAGGTCCAGCGATCTGGGCGGTCTTTATCAGACCATTAAAAAAGGAAATGGCATGAGGGGAAAGGCGCCAATGAAAAATGCTGCATTGGCTCCTGGCCTTTGGCAGCACATGGAAATCTCTTTCCAGGCACCAAGGTTTGATACCAAGGGAAATAAAACAGCAGATGCCAGATTCATTTATGTAAAACTGAATGGCATCACCCTGCATGAGAACATCAATGTAGACGGACCTACCATATCTGCAAGCTTTGAAGATGAGAAACCCTATGGACCCCTGATGATTCAAGGAGACCATGGAACATTTGCCATCAAAAACATAAAGTACGCTGCCCAAGACGACCTGAATGTTGATCTGCATGATATCAGCTATCAATATTTTGAAAAATCCGCCACCAATTTGGCAGAGGCAAAGACCACAAAGCCAAACCTCCAAGGGAAAATCAATGCCCTTGATTCAAGGCTGGCACCAGCAAGAGATAAATTTTTGTTGGTGTTTGATGGAAAAATGAACATACCAGCCACCGATAGCTATACATTCAGCTCACTTTTCTCTGGTACAGGAAGCCTTGAAATTGACGGTAAAAAAGTACTCGAGGCAAAGGACTTGTTTTTGAATGGGAGTCCTGTTATGGGAACAACAGCACTGAAAGCTGGCGAGCACACCTTCAAATTCTGGATCCACAAGGATTTGGATTGGGCAAGACCAGGACTTTCTTTGTACATAGAAAAAACCAACAGCAAATCAATTGCCCTTCATGCTGCGGCTTCTATGCCAGACCGCAGTCCGGCACCGTTGATTGCAGTAAAAGCAGAAAGCGGACCAGAAATGATCCGTTCTTTCATGAACCACAACAACAGAAAACTGACGCATGTGGTTTCAGTTGGAGATCCTGCACAGGTGCATTATGCTTATGATCTCTTACAGGGAGGAATCCTTCAGGCATGGAAGGGTGATTTCCTGAACACCACTGACATGTGGCATGAGCGGGGCGAACCACAGACTGCAACACCCCTTGGGGCTCCCATCGTTCTTGCTGGAAACTGCCCGATCTATGAAAAAACCACTCCCAAAGATTCTATCACTGATTACCAATACAAGGGCTATACCCTTTCTGCGGGGGTTCCAACCTTTTCCTACACTTACAAAACACTCAGCATCAAGGACAAGATTCAGCCAGAAGGAAAAGGCCTCAAACGCAGCATAACTGTTTCAGGAGAAGGAAAAGAAAAAACCATGATCAGGATTGCCCAGGGCAGTAGCATCACACCGCTTGGGAAGGGTTTGTACAGCATTAGCAATCAGTCCTACTTCGTACAGATTCCAGCAGATCTTTTCCCAAAAATTGAAAATTTTCTTGGTCAGCAGGTGCTGTTGCTTCCTGCAGCCGAAGCCATACAATATCAGCTGATTTGGTAGGAAATCTCAGATTTGTTGGTATTTTTGCAACAGATGAGACCTGATTTTCCTTTCAAATTGTTCAATGACAAAAGCGACACCTATGCATGTCTCATGCAGTCGCTTGCCGAAGATGCCGTAAGAAATTGATTTTCTCACAGGTAGAATAGCCTGTTTTCTCTCATCAATTTCTCATCAAACCCATTTTACAATGGAAAGTCTTGAACTATTTCACCAAAAAATCAGTGAAAGGGCCAAAACCTATATCGGATACCCTGTAGCTACTGACTACGACTACACAGCACTTTATCCTCTGCTCCAATACAGCATCAACAATGTCGGAGATCCCTTCATGGAATCAAACGATATGCAATGCAAATCATTTGAGCGCGAAGTGGTTGCTTTCTATGCTGATTTTTTCAATGCACCTGCCAACAACCATTGGGGTTATGTAACCAACGGGGGCTCTGAGGGAAACCTGTATGCCCTTTATCTTGCCCGGGAACTCTATCCCAACGGGATTGTTTACTACAGCGAAGCAACCCACTACAGTGTTCAGAAAAACCTCCACCTGCTGAACATGAAAAGCATTGTCATCCGCTCCCAGCCCAATGGAGAGATGGATTATGAAGACCTTGCCCAAATGATTCAACTGAACCGCCAGCAATCTGTCATCATCATGGCGAACATTGGCACCACCATGACTGAGGCCAAAGACAGCGTTCCCACCATCAAGGAAACCCTGAACAAATACGCCATCAAAAGCTCCTATATCCATTGCGATGCGGCCCTTGCAGGATCTTATCTTCCCTTGCTGGGTGCCAGCGATTTTGATTTTGCGCATGGTGCAGACAGCATTGCCATCAGCGGCCATAAATTCTTCGGGTCTCCCATCACGAATGGTGTAGTGCTGGTAAAAAAATCCTACAAAGACAGGATTGGCCGATCCATCAACTATATCGGATCACTGGATACCACGATTACCGGATCGCGCAGCGGCATGAATGCTTTGATCGTATGGTATGCCATTCAAAAATGGGGAAGGGAGGGCATGCTGAAAAGAACCATGAACAGTCTGGAAAACGCAGCACACCTCAGGGTACACCTCAACGCCATTGGCGTAAGGGCATGGAGCAACCCCAACGCATTAACCGTAGTCATGCCAAAACCCGCTGAAGAGATTTGCAAAAAATGGCAACTTGCCACAGACAATGATATTGCACATGTCATTTGCATGCCAGGTATTTCCCGGGAAAAGCTTGATGAATTCATCGAAGACATGAAGCTGTCTCAAACAAATGGATAAGATTTGATGTTGCGCACAGGAAAGCAGGAATTTGACTATCTTTAAGTCAACAAAATTCCTGCTTTCCATGCGCATCATTCGATCAATTTCCCTCGCAGCCCTTTCACTCTGTTTTGCCATTGTTTCCAACGGACAAAATAATGCAGTGCAATCCGAAAAGGATTACTACTCCCTCAGAACCATTGCCATTCCACAAGAAATCAAGCTTGAAGTAGGCGGCGTGGCTGTAATGCCAGACGGAAGGATTGCAGCCTCTACCAGAAGGGGAGAAATTTGGATCATCGAAAATGCTTACGGAACCGGGCAACCTTATTTTTCCAAATTCGCTTCAGGCCTTCATGAGGTATTGGGATTGGCCTACAGAGATGGCGCATTCTATTGTACACAAAGGGGAGAACTGACCAAGATTGAAGACAAAGACGGAGACGGCAAAGCCGATAGCTTCACACCCATCAGTATTTTTCAACTGAGTGGAAACTACCACGAATACGCATATGGACCAGTATTTGACAAGAGCGGCGACATGTATGTTACCCTCAATGTTGCCTGGGTTGGATATGGCGATGGATTGGGCAAATGGCATGGTTGGTTGCTGAAAATAAAACCCAATGGCACCACAGAGCCCATTGCAACAGGACTTCGTTCACCGGCAGGTTTCAACATCAACAACAATGGCGATGTATTTTATGCAGAAAACCAGGGCGACTGGGTAGGCAGCGGAAGGGTTACACATTTGGAAAAGGGAGATTTCGCTGGAAATGCCGGTGGCCTGAATTGGACCAAAGAACCAGAATCTCCACTCAAACTTACCAAGGATGACCTGAAGGTTGTAGACAATGGTCAACCCATGCATGAGGCTGCCAAAATAATCAAGGAACTCAAACTGCCGGCGGTATGGTTCCCACATACACTGATGGGCATCTCAACATCAGACATCCTGCAAGACGAATCCAATGGAACATTTGGTCCGTTTGGCGGACAATATTATGTTGCAGACCAGGGTCATTCAAAGATCATGCGCATGTCATTGGAAAAAGTAAAAGGGAAATACCAGGGCGCCTGCTATCCTTTTTATGAGGGATTTGCTTCCGGACTGCTTCGTTTGCGCTGGGGCCTTGACGGCTCTATGTTTGCAGGGATGACCAGCAGGGGATGGGCCAGCACGGGCAAAGCAGAATATGCATTGCAGCGCTTGGTATGGAACGGTGAAACGCCTTTCGAAATGAAAGACATCCATGCCCTTCCTGACGGATTTGAAATTGAGTTCACGCTTCCTGTTGACGCTGCGAAACTGAAAAATGCAATGAACTATTCCGTCAACAGTTTCATCTACAAATACCACCATATCTACGGAAGCCCCATCATCCAGAACCAGATCAGAAAAATCAAAGGCATCATTCCATCTGCTGATGGGAAAAAAGTAAAACTGGTGATGGACAGCCTCATTGCAGGCCATATCCATGAAATCAAGCTGCAAAACATGACATCCTCCAATGGCAAAGCATTGTTGCATGATTTTGCATACTATACCATGAACAATATTCCTGAGGGTGCTGCAACAGTGCTGACCGAAGATCAAAAAGTGAAGATGATGCACATGGACATGAAGCATGACATGAAAATGATGCCTGAAACAACATCCGTTAATACCATCACCGCCAAACGTAAACTGACCATGCCTGGCGATTGGGGACAGCCGGATGTTGTGCTCAAACTCGGTACCAAACCAGGACTGAAATTCGATGTGGCCCGTTTTGAAGTGAAGGCGGGAGCAAAGGTGCGCCTAATGTTCAGCAACAATGATGACATGACGCACAATGTTGTGGTGGTTGCTCCTGGCGCTGCAGAGGAGGTGGGAAATCTTGCCCTGCAACTCGGACTGAAGGGATCAGAAATGAACTATGTCCCGAACAGCCCCAAAGTGCTGTTCCATACCAGGTTGTTGCCACCAGATGCCATTGAGAGCATCTATTTCTTTGCACCCACAACACCCGGAGAATATCCATTCATTTGCTCTTATCCAGGACATGCATCTGTCATGCGCGGCATCCTGAAAGTAGTCAAATAATATGGTCAGGGAGATCCACCAATGGTACAGCCCGGCGCTCAACAAAGAAATGCCCGTGGCTGTTTACGGCCACTATGGATTTGCCCTCCTGATGGTTCCTACTGCTGCAGCAGACTACCTGGAATACGAAAGGTTTGAACTCATTGACCAACTGAAACCCTTTCTGGATACGGGTAAGCTGAAAATTTTTTCTGTCAACAGCATCAACACGGAAAGTTGGATGAACAAAGAAATGGAGGGCGCTCACAAGGCCATCCGCCAGAACCAATTCAACGAATATGTGTTCAATGAAGTGATTCCTTTCATCAAATCAAAGACATCACAAGACACGCCCATCATCACTTGTGGTGCTTCGTTCGGAGCCTTTCATTCGATGAACCTTTTTCTGAAAAGACCAGACCTGATCAATGGTGTGATTGCCATGAGCGGCGTGTACGACCTGATGGAATACACAGATGGTTTTTATGACGATCAGGTCTATTTCAATTCTCCGATGCATTATATCCCCAACCTCGCCGATCATGATACCCTTGAACATGTCCGGCGCGGTAAAATCATCCTTTCCACGGGAAGCGGCAACCACGAAGATCCTGAAGCCAACAGAAGATTTTCAAACCTCTTGCAGAGTAAATCCATTCCGCACGACCTGGAGGTTTGGGCTGAAGACATCCACCACGATTGGCCTACCTGGAGAAAAATGCTGCCTTATTTTATCGATCTGAAATGCTAACACACTCCGAACACTGAGTGGTAAAACTGGTTCCGAAAAGAGTAACTTTGAACCATGGAAAAAAAGCTGTTCCTTCTAGATGCATTTGCCCTGATCTTTCGCGCTTACTATGCATTGATCAGAAGCCCACGCATCACCAGCAAAGGAAAAAACACCAACGCACAGTTTGGTTTCACCAACGCATTGATTGACCTGCTCAATAAACAGAAGCCAACGCATTTAGCAGTATGTTTCGATACTGCTGCGCCAACTGAACGCCATATTGATTTTGCTGAATACAAGGCAAACAGACAAGAGGCTCCTGAAGACCTTTTGGCCTCGATTCCCGACATCAAAAAAATCATCGAAGGACTGAACATTCCTATTCTGGAGACCGATGGTTTTGAGGCGGATGATGTCATCGGAACACTTGCCAAACAGGCAGAAAAAGCAGGCTACCAGGTATACATGGTTACACCCGACAAGGATTATGGACAACTGGTTTCTGACAACATCAAGATATTCAAACCTCCCTATCAGGGCGGAGATTTTGAAATCATTGGACCGAAAGAGGTCTGTGAAAAATGGAACATCAAAGAGGTGTCGCAGGTGATTGACATCCTGGCGATGATGGGCGATGCTGTCGACAATATCCCGGGCATTCCGGGTGTGGGTGAAAAGACTGCTGCGAAGTTGTTGGCAGAATACGGCACAGTTGAAAATGTGTTGGCCAATGCCGACCAACTCAAGGGAGCACTTGGTGAAAAAGTGAGACAGGGAAAGGACCTGGCCATCATGAGCAAAAAACTGGCCACCATCATCACGACGGTTCCTGTTGAGTTCCATGAAGAAAATTTCAAAGTTACCGAACCCAACAAGGAAGCGCTCCTGGACATCTTTAGTGAACTCGAATTCAGGACCATTGGAAAAAGAATCCTGGGTGAGGACATTCCCGTTGCAGGCCCGGTTGAAAAAGGAACCACGGTGCAGGGCGATCTTTTTGGAGGCGGAGGTACCACGGTTTCCAGCACAAACAATTCAGTTGCAACAGCAGAAGAAAACAATGCACCTTTATCAGCAGACAAGAACATCAACAATACGCCACACAGCTATGAACTTGTTGAGACCCCTGCAAAAATTGAGGCCCTGATTGCCTCGCTCGAAAAAGAAAAAGAGATCTGCTTTGATACTGAAACCACCGGGCTGGATGCCAACCAGGCCGATATCGTGGGCATCAGTTTCTCCATCAAACCGGGCACGGGTTGTTATATACCTTGCCCTGATTCACGCGACAAAACCAAGTCCTTCCTCCTCCAATTCAACCGCCTTTTTGAAGACGATTCCAAGGTTTGGATCGGGCAGAACATCAAGTATGACCTGCTGATACTGAAGAACCATGGGATTGAGCTGAAGGGCAATATTTTTGATACGATGCTGGCGCATTATGTGATCGATCCCGAAGGGAAAAGAAGCATGGACCTGCTCAGCGCAAAATACCTGGGCTACGAACCCGTCCACATTGAAGAATTGATTGGAAAGAAGGGAAAGGGACAAGGAAACATGCGGGATGTGGAAGTAGAAAAAATCAAGGAGTACGCCAGTGAAGATGCAGACATCACCCTTCAACTCAAAAATATTTTTGAGCCTCAATTGAAAGAAAAAGCAGTCGAAAAAGTTTTTTACGAAGTGGAGAACCCGCTGGTAAAAGTGCTTACAGACATGGAATACGAAGGGGTCAGGGTGGATGTAGATTTCTTGAATGAGTATTCAAAAACACTGGAAAGAGAAGCCAAGATTGCGGAAGAGTCTGTATATGCCACCGCCGGAGTGCGCTTCAACCTTGCCTCTCCCAAGCAATTGGGTGAGGTATTGTTTGAAAAGTTGATGCTGGATCCGAAAGCGAAAAAAACCAAAACGGGTCAATACCAGACCGGTGAGGATGTGCTGCAAAAACTGGCCGTCCAGTTTCCGATTGTGGATGATATCCTAGCCTTCAGAGAGCTCACCAAATTGAGGTCTACCTATGTGGATGCACTGCCGCAACTGATCAACCCCAACACCGGAAGGGTGCATACCACCTATGGACAGGCGGTGGCTGTGACAGGTCGTTTGGCCAGCAACAATCCCAACCTCCAAAACATTCCTGTCCGCAGCGACCGGGGCAAGGAAATCCGAAAAGCATTCACCGCCAGAGACAAGGACCATGTGCTGGTTTCTGCCGACTACTCGCAAATTGAATTGCGCATCGTGGCCGCCATCAGCGGTGATCCCAACATGTGCGAGGCATTTCGCTCCGGCAAAGACATCCACACAGCAACGGCAGCAAAAGTATACGGCATCAATGAAGAGGATGTCACCAAGGAAATGCGGTACAAGGCCAAAAGCGTGAACTTCGGCATCATCTACGGTCAGGGCGCTTTCGGACTGGCAGAAAACTTAGGCATCAGCCGAACCGAAGCCAAAACCATCATCGACAATTACAAGAAAGAATTTCCGGGCATCACCCAGTACATGGAATCAACCATCCAGTTTGCAAAAGACAATGGCTATGTTGAAACGCTGATGGGAAGGAAACGCTGGCTCCGCGACATCAACTCTTCTAATTTCACGGTACGCGGATTTGCAGAGCGCAATGCCATCAACTCTCCGATACAAGGAACTGCAGCAGATATGATCAAACTGGCGATGATCAAGGTACACCATGCCATCAAAAAAGAAGGGTTCAAAAGCAGGATGATCCTTCAGGTGCATGATGAATTGATTTTCGATGCATTAAGGTCTGAAGCAGAGGCACTCAAAGCCTGTATCCTCGAGAACATGGAAGCCGCCCTTCCGCTCCCTAACAATGTTCCGGTGATAGCAGAGGCTGGTATTGGTGACAATTGGCTGGCAGCCCATTAACCATCGTAAGGTTTAACATAAAGACGAAAAACAGCAGCATGATCACACGTTTTTTCATCCTGATTTTCAAACTCCGCGGGTGGAAGATCGTGGGCACCGTTCCTCCGGAAATCAAAAAAGCCGTTGTGATCGCAGCTCCGCATACATCCAACTGGGATTTCATTTATGCGATGGCCATTTTCAGGCTCTGTAACTTAAACGTTCGTTACCTGATCAAGAAAGAACTCAACTTTTTCCCCCTGAGCATCTTGCTGAAAAATACGGGGGCCATCCCTGTTGACAGGAGCAAAAAACACAACCTAACCGAGGATGTCATTGCCAGGTTCAAAGAAGCGGATGATCTGTTCATCACCATTGCGGCTGAAGGCACAAGGAAAAGGGTTGACAAATGGAGGAGCGGATTTTACCATGCCGCGCTGGGTGCCCAAGTTCCAGTATTGCCAGGCTATCTTGATTTCAAGCGAAAAGAGGGTGGTTTTGGCCCACCCATTTACCTGACAGGCGACAAGGCAGCAGACATGGCCCAATTCAAGGCCTTTTATGCTGACAAGACAGGTAAATATCCCGCCCTGTTCAACCTGGATGCCATTCGACTCGATTGAACCAATACGCCGTACATTTGTAATCAGCAAGCATGAACACGGAAAATTATTTTAGGACCTTGACCATCATTGGGGGCCGCTATTTCATTTTAGCAGGACTTGCTTTTCTGCTGTTTTATGTCCTGCTCAAAAAGGTGCTTTCACATAAAAAGATTCAGCAACGGTATCCAAAAACAGCAGACTATCTCAGAGAAATAGGATATTCTATCCTGACCTTGTGCATTTTCGGTTTCGTGCCGTTGTTCTTCATTTTCAATCCAGCGATCTCAAAATATACCACGCTATACCAAAATATTGATGACCATGGCTGGATTTATTTTGGGGCCATCTTCCCCATCATGCTCTTCATGCATGACACCTATTTTTACTGGATGCACCGTCTGATGCACCAGAAACAGTTGTTCAAACTCTTTCACCTGGTTCACCACAAGTCTACCAATCCATCCCCCTGGGCTGCCTATGCCTTCCACCCTTTGGAAGCTGTCATTGAGGCTGGCATCGTGGTTGTTTTCCTTTTTACCATTCCCATCCATAAATTTCATATACTGATCTTTTTCTTTTTCATGATCGTCTACAATATTTACGGACATCTTGGCTGGGAGCTTTACCCAAAGAATTTTCATAAAACCTGGATCGGAAGATGGATCAATACTTCCGTTTGTCACAACCAGCACCACCAATATTTCAAGGGCAATTACAGCCTTTATTTTTTGTTTTGGGACCGGTGGATGGGAACCCTGAGAGAGGATTATGATGCACAGTATGAAAAAGTAAAAGCCCAATGAAACCCAAAATCATTTATTGTTACGATGCCTATTGCGGATGGTGTTACGGCTTTAGCCCGGTAATCAAGGAACTTTGGCTGAAACACAAGGAACAATTCGATTTTGAAACGATTTCAGGCGGGATGATTCCTGTGGAAGCCACAAAACACATAAGCACAATTGCGGAATACATCCGGGGCGCTTATCAGACCGTTGAACAGATGACGGGGGTGACATTTGGCAAGGATTACCTCTGGCATATCTTCAACCCGGACGAGAGCGATTGGTATCCCAATTCAGAAATGGCAGCCATTGCCATGGCCATTTTCAGGGAGCTTTACCCCGAGCAAACCATCGCCTTTGCATCAGACCTTCAATATGCCCTTTACGAAGAAGGACGCGACCTGACAGACAAAGAGGCTTACCGCCATTTGCTTGAAAAGTACAGCATCGACGCAGAAGTATTTTATCAGAAACTGGGAAGTGAAGCCTATAAAGAGAAGGCCTACTATGACTTCAGCCTGATCAAACAATTGAGGGTGAATGGCTTCCCCACTGTATTCCTTCAGCTTGACGAATCCAAGCTTTACATGATTTCCCGAGGATTCAGCACACTTGGTGATGTTGAGGAGCGCATGAACAAGATCATGGCCGAAAACAATATTCAGTAAAATGGTCGTAACTTTGCCGCCATTAAACAGTGGACATGGAATACAACAAACTCATATCAGTTACAGGATTTTCAGGACTTTTTGAACTCGTAACCAGCAAAACTGACGGTGCTATCGTCCGTTCACTGGAAGACAATACAACGAAATTTGTTTCAAGCAGGGTGCATCAGTTCTCTCACCTGGAATCAATTGAAGTGTATACCACCGATGAAAATGTAAACCTTGCGGATATATTCAAGGCCATGGACGCTTCATCCGAAGCCCTTCCTTCAGAGAAGGACAACAAGGCTGTAAAAAGCTATTTTGAAAAGGTATTCCCCTCCATGGATTTCGAAAGGGTCTACAGCAGCGACATGAAAAAGATGGTTCGTTGGTTTGGTGTCATCAAACAACAGAACATCGAAATCGTCCTCACCGAAATGGATGAGGAAGAAGAGGGCAACGAAGGCTAATCACCGTTCGAAAAACACATCATCATGCAATACAGCGCCGATATTCAGAAACTGAAGCACAGTTTCCTGCCCGAGCATTTCAGCCTGACTGACTGGGCTACCCTTGAGCCCTATTTTATCCAGCTGCGCGACAGGGAAATCAATTCCGGCCAGGACCTTGAACAGTGGCTCAAAGACATGAGTGAGATGGAAGCATTCATCAGCGAAGATGCTTGCTGGAGACAGGTGGGCATGACCTGTGATACAGAAAACAAGACCCTGGAAGAGGCTTTCAATTTCTTCTTCATGGAGATCCAGCCCAAGATCCAGCCCTATGCGGATATCCTCAACAAAAAACTGGTTGACTGCCCCTTTACAAAAGAGCTGGACCAGGAAAAATATTTCACTTACCTCCGTTCTGTTAAGAAAAGCATCGATCTTTTCCGCGAAGCCAATATCCCATTGCAAGCTGAAGCCGCCGTATTGCAACAACAATATGGTAGCATCGCTGGCAAGATGATGATTGAGCAGGATGGACAGGAATTCACGTTGCAACAGGCCGGAAAATTCCTTGAAAGCGAAGACAGGAATGTCCGTGAAACGGTCTACAAAAAAATTGCCGAAAGAAGACTGGTAGACAAAGATCCATTGAACGAGTTGTTCAGCAAATTGGTTGCCCTCCGGCACCAGGTTGCCCTCAACGCTGGTTTCAGCAATTACCGTGATTACAAATTCGCGGAGATGGGTCGTTTCGATTATACGCCTGCTTCCTGCTTTCAGTTTCACGAAGCAGTTAAAAAAGAAGTCTTGCCCCTGGTCAACCAGATCTACCAGGAACAACAACAAAGACTTGGCCTGGACAATATGCGCCCCTGGGATACAGAAGCAGAGCCTGCAGGCATTGAGCCCCTGCGTCCGTTTACCGATGGCCGGGACTTGCTCGATAAATCCATCAAATGCTTGGACGCATTGAATCCGTTTTTTGGCGACTGCCTCAGAAAAATGGATGAACTCAATCACCTTGACCTGGACAGCAGAAAAGGAAAGGCCCCTGGTGGATACAACATGCCGCTGGCAGAAAGCGGAGCGCCT
>CAITQQ010000372.1 GCA_903894575.1 uncultured bacterium | reverse complement strand
GGCTTTTCAAAAGACTTTGATCTTCCCAATGAGCAGGCCTATTGCGAAACCTGCGCTTCCGTGGGGATGGTGTTTTGGAACCAACGGATGAACAGCCTTACTGGCAAATCTGAATACATGGATGTATTGGAAAGAAGTTTATACAACGGTGCATTGGATGGCCTTTCATTGAGCGGTGATCGTTTTTTCTATGGTAATCCACTGGCCTCACAGGGCAGCCACAGCAGAAGAGAATGGTTTGGAACTGCTTGCTGTCCATCAAATATTGCACGATTGATTACATCAGTCGGAGGATATATTTATGGTCAGGAAAGCAATAACATATACATCAATCTCTTCGTGGGCAGTGAAACTTCTTTTGAGCTGGCAAAATCAACCATGAAAATCAAAACCACCACTGCATATCCATGGCAAGGAAATGTTACTTGCAATATTTCAATGAGTAAAAAAGAAAAAGCCACTATGGCGTTCAGGATTCCAGGATGGCTCAGGAATACACCAGCACCTGGTAATCTTTATTCATTCCTCAACAAGTCTACCGCAGCACCAACAATACTTGTCAACGGTAAGCCATTTGTATTCAAAGAAGAGAACGGATATGCTGTGATTGAAAAAGAATGGGAAGATGGCGACAAGGTAGAATACCAGATGCCCATGGAGGTTCGCAAAATTGGCGCAAGAAAAGAACTGGTCTACGATAATTACAGGATGGCACTTCAACGCGGGCCAATCGTTTATTGCGTTGAGGGAGCAGACAACAATGGCAATGCATGGAATATTTTATCACCATCAACAGCAAAGTTTGAGGTTGAAAATTTTAATGTGCTTGATGAAAAAGTCATTAGCCTTGTTTCGCCATTGCCTGTTTTGCAAATTGGTGCTGATGGAATGTCTATCAAAAATGCAAACGCCAAAGTGCGCGCTATACCTTATTACACATGGTGCAACAGGGGAAGCAATCCCATGCAGGTATGGTTGCCCATTGCATACAAGGACATCAAAATAAATTACTAGAATCAATCCGGAACAAGCAAGTCTTAATTCAACTAACTTTGAAAAAAAGGCAGATATGAGCAAGGTTATTGTAGCAGGAGGTGGCGTAATAGGGCTGTGCACGGCCTATTACCTGAACAAGGCTGGACATGAGGTGATACTCATTGACAAGGGAGACCTGAAGCATGGTACATCTTTTGGCAACGCAGGATATATTTCCCCAAGTCATTTTATACCCCTTGCCTCTCCCGGGATAGTTGCCAAAGGCCTGCAATGGATGCTCAGTTCCAGCTCTCCGTTTTACATCAAGCCCAGGCTCAACATGGATCTTATTCGTTGGGCATTGACTTTCTGGAAGCGTTCCGGAAAGTCAACCATGGAAAGAAATATTCCCCATCTCAACAACATCCTTCACCTCAGCCGTGAACTTACGTCGTCCATCCGCAATGAGTTGGGAAATCAGTTCAGGATGGAAGAGAAAGGATGTTTCATGCTGTATAAAAGTAGCTTGACTGAAAAGCATGAAATTGAACTGGCAAAAGAAGCAGCGGCCCTGAACATTGAAACAAGAATATTCAGTGCCAAAGAAATCCAGGACATGGAGCCGGAGGTGGAGGTCAATGTGAGGGGAGGGGTCCTGTATCCCATTGATGCCCATTTGCATCCTGGTGATTTGATGCAAACCATTCATGATCATTTGCAACAATCCGGGGTAAAGTTTCAATTGGAAACCACCATTACCGGATTTGAAAAGGAAGGAAGAAAAGTAACCAAAGTGTTGACAGATAAAGGAGATTTTTCTGGTGATGAGGTTGTCTTGGCCACAGGTTCTTGGCTTCCAGCAACCAGCCGAGATCTGGGGATAGACCTTCTCCTGCAAGCAGGTAAGGGATACAGCATGACCTTTGATGCAGTTGAAAAAAACCTTCATTATCCTGCAATCCTTGTTGATGACCGGGTTGCCATGACCCCAATGGGTGCCGATCTCAGGATGGGAGGAACAATGGAGATCAGTGGCATTGGATCACCCATGCTGATGAAAAGGGTTCAGGCAATTTTCAAGGCAGCAAAAAATTATTATCCGGATCTTTCTGTCGAATTTCCCGCCCAGAATAAAATTTGGTATGGACTAAGACCTTTGAGCCCGGATGGTCTCCCATATATCGGCCGACATTCAAAATATGATAACATCGTCATGGCAGGTGGCCATGCCATGCTTGGCCTTTCCCTTGCAGCGGCAACAGGGAAATTGGTGGAGGAGATTGTTGGCGGACTCGAAACAAGTATTGACATCAGTGCATTCAATGTAGAGCGATAAATATTAAATCAATGGTATGAAAAAAACAATGTTATTGTTTTCAGTTTTGATGGTCATCACATCAGGTGCAATGGCCCAAGGCCTCACTAAATTATGGGCAACCGATACCACCCTGAAAGTTCCTGAGTCTGTGCTGCTAGACAGCAAGAACCAGCGTTTGTATGTCACCAATATCGATGGAAAGGGCCCTTGGGACAAGGATGGCAAGGGGTCCATTTCATTGCTGACCCTCTCCGGGAAAATCCTCAATCCAGATTGGATCAAGGGGCTGCATGCACCCAAAGGCATGACCATGTTCAGTGATTTTTTGGTTGTAGCTGATGTCGATTCAGTTGTGATCATTGAGGTTACCAAAGCACAGATTGTAAAAAAGATTTATATCGAAGGCGCAAAGGCTTTGAATGATGTCACATCGGACAAACGTGGCAACATGTATGTGTCAGATTCCAAGACCCAAAAAATCCATTTTATTGATGTAGATAAACTGGAAGTGAGTTTGTTCGCTGAGGGTCTTAAAGGTTTGAATGGCCTGCATTACGTTGACAAGACATTGTACTTCACTGATGCTGGTGCACTTTATAAATTTGGGAAAGACAAATCAAAAACACTCATCACCGAGGGCATGGAAGGCGGTACTGATGGCATAGAACAAGTAGATGAAAATACTTTTCTCGTATCCTGCTGGGCTGGTTCCATATGGTTGGTAAAAATGAATGGTGAAAAGAAATTGTTGCTGGATACCCAAAAACAAGGCATAAATACTGCTGATATTGGATACGATAAGAAAAACAAGATTGTTTACGTTCCGACATTTTGGAAGAACCAAGTGGTTGCTTACCAGCTTCAGTAATTGATTATCGTTTAAAAAAGAAAGGCACAAAGTACTCAAACTTTGTGCCTTTCTTTTTGTGCTGATTCAATGATTATTTACCCAATTTGCTTTCAAGGTATTTTACCATCTCACTGTTTCCCGCCATTTTCAATTTATTCATGATGCCACCGAGTATCATGCCATTGATATAGGGGTTTGTCTGCTCTTTTACTTGAGCGGGGATTTCGTCCCTGAATGCAGTGATCAAATCAATGGATTTTTTTATCCTTTCGTTGCTCTTCATGGATCCCGTCATTTCACCGATTTGTTGCATCAACATGAACTTCTCATTG
>CAITQQ010000371.1 GCA_903894575.1 uncultured bacterium | reverse complement strand
CTTTGATCAAAAAATCAGTGGAAATACGTATTTATATTACGTGCTATTAGGTATTTTTTATGGGGTTTTTTAAAAAAAAGAGGCCAGCTCTGAAAAGAGCCAGCCATTGCTAACCTATGAAAAACACCGAGTTAAAATTACATTATTAAAAATTATTATCAAAACCCTTTTTTGCGGGGTTCAAGTAGTTTTTTTTCTGATTGTCGCTTCTGAAACTCCCGTCTGACCAATGATTTAAATTCTTCTTCTGCCCCAAAAACCTTGTTTGCCCTTTCATGACTCATCACCTTGGTAAAATCTTCCCTGTATTTCTTTCTGATGTCCAACATTTTTTGTTGTTTTTCCAGATGATCTCCAACTTTTCTCTCTCCGGCCATGCCTTTTAATTCATTCCTGTATTGGTTGAAAACAGGCCAGAATTTCTGGGCTTCATCAGGAGAAAGATTTAATTCTTTTGTGATGAAGGCCATTTCCATGGCTTGGATTTTTTTGATCTCAGCTGCCCTTGTGTCCCGATCAGGTTTTATGGATTGTGCCTGCAAACCAAAACCGAGGAAGAGCATTGCGATAAGGGAAAATGATGTTTTCATGACTGCTAATGGCTTTTTCTTTAATTGAGTGAATGTACATCTCCCAAACCATCTTGGTTCATGTACAATGAGATGTCTTTATCAGGGATTTCTTGCAATATTTCTTTGATTGTTTCACTGTTTAAATCAACCAAAAGGTTGGATACTGCATCAACTGGTTCATTTTCAATTGTTTCCGCTACTGTCAAATTATCCATCTCCTCTAAGTAGAGGGCGATGGCATCTTGGGAAACCTTGTTGTGAAAGGTTTCGGGCTCTTTGGAAAGGACGGCCACCTGGTTCCCATTTTCTGTTTTGGAAACAAAAAATACAGTGGCAATGATTCCCAGCAGGCAGGCAGCCGCAGTATATTTTGCCCAGGATCCAAATCTGTGCATCCCAATAACAGGAGCCTGATCCCTTGGTATTTCAACCTTCACATTTTTGAAATACCCCTCTGGTAAACTATAGGGATTTTCATGTTTCAGTGACTTGAGCAAAGGGGAGAGTTCCATCACATCCTGCTCAGGAGCTTCACTCAAAATGCCCTCCATCAGGCGGGTAGGGAAACTGTCAAAATAATGCTGGGGTACGGAGAAAGGGGTGTTTTTCGGCAGTTGGGCAACGTGCTGGCTAAGTGATGCTAATTCTGATGATATGTTTTCTATCCTATGCATGTAATTGTTAGACAAGTGCTGTTCATGAGGGTTTAATGGTTGAGGATATATTCTTCAATTTTTTTGACGGCATGGTGATAGCTGGCTTTGAGGGCTCCAACAGAGGTATCAAGGACAATACCCATTTCTTCGTATGGCATTTCATCAAAATAACGAAGATTGAATACAATGCGTTGTTTTTCAGGTAATTGTTGAACTGCCAACTGTAATTTCCAGATGGCTTTGTTCTCATCAAAGCCCTTTTCACTCTGCATTTTGTTCTCCAGGCTTTCGCTGACATCATCAAAAGATATGGAACTCCTTCTTTTTTGTTGTTCAAGATGGGTAAGGGATTCATTGACGGCAATGCGGTAAATCCAGGTATACAATTTGGCATCCTCCCTGAAATTGGTCAATCCATTCCAGGCCTTGATGAAAACATTTTGCATCACATCGTCTGCATCCTGGTGTGTAATGACAATTCTCCTAATTTGCCAGTAGATCTTTTCCTGGTATCTTTTTACGATAGCAGTGAAGGCCTTTTCCCTTTGCTGGTCATCTTTGAACAACCTGACCAATTCATTATCGTCCAGCTCAGGCAGCATCGTAATTTAGGCTTTCTTTCTTGCCATTGCTTTTTCAGCTGCGGCAACAATGAACTCGGTATCCAGGCCATATTTTTTGAGCAGTTCAGTGGGTTTTCCACTTTCTCCGAAAGTATCCTGGGTGCCAATCATTTCAATCGGAATCGGAAATGATTTTGCTGCGGTTTGGGCAATACTGTCTCCCAATCCACCCAATACATTGTGTTCTTCTGCTGTTACAGCACATCCAGTCTTTTTGATGGAGGCGATGACTGCTTCTGTGTCCAGTGGCTTAATGGTATGGATATTGATGATTTCAGCATGTATTCCTTTTTCCTTGAGGATCCTTCCTGCTTCAATGGCCTTCCAAACCAGGTGTCCACAGGCAAAAATGCTCACATCAGTTCCTTCTGAAAACTGCTGGGCCTTTCCCACAACAAACGGTTCGTCTGGGTTGGTAAAGATGGGCCAAACAGGCCTTCCAAAACGGAGATAGACGGGCCCCTCATGGTCTGCAATGGCAATGGTAGCCGCCTTGGTTTGGTTGTAATCGCAGGGCACAATGACGGTCATCCCAGGCAACATTTTCATCAGTCCGATGTCTTCAAGAATCTGGTGGGTGGCACCATCTTCTCCCAAGGTTAGACCTGCATGGGATGCGCAGATTTTGACGTTTTTACCAGAGTAGGCAACAGATTGCCTGATTTGGTCATAGACCCTGCCTGTAGAAAAATTGGCAAAAGTTGTTGTGTATGGAATTTTGCCTCCAATGGTTAATCCTGCAGCAATGCCGATCATGTTGGCTTCTGCAATGCCACACTGTATAAAACGTTCGGGGAAAGATTTGATGAAAGCGTTCAGTTTCATTGAGCCTGCCAGGTCTGCTGTCAGGGCAACGACATTGGGATTGGATTTTCCCAATTCAAATATTCCATCTCCAAATCCGCTTCTTGTGTCCTTCTGTCCTGTTACTTGAATGGCATCCAACATGTTGATCAAACTTTGCTGCAAAATAACATTAAATCGGGGGTTATTTTGGCTGCAAATGGTTAAATTTTTGCCTTAATTCAAGCGGTGAGCCCTTAGGTCCAGATGGGTGGGTTGATTTTGGATGTATTGCTCCCATTTCCATGCACTGGTCATGATGTCATTGACAGTATACTTCGGAGACCATCCAAGTTCATTTTTGGCCTTGTCATTGTTGGCATAGATGGCGATGACATCGCCTGGTCTTCTGTTGCCAATGGCATAATTCAACTTCACGCCAGTACCTTCTTCAAATGCCTTGATCGATTCAAGTACGGTAATCCCATCGCCAGAACCCAGGTTAAATACCTCGCAGTTGTTGGCGTTTTTCTTTTTCAGGAGAAAATCAACCGCCAAGGTATGGGCATGGGCCAGGTCACAAACATGGATAAAGTCCCGAACACAGGATCCGTCTCTGGTTGGATAATCATTGCCAAATACTGTCAGTTGAGCTATTTTTCCAATGGCAGTTTGTGTAATAACGGGAGTGAGGTTCTGCGGTCTGTCGATAGGAAGCTCACCAATCAATGTGGAAGGATGAGCCCCTGCAGGGTTGAAGTACCGCAACAAAACGGAGTTGGTTGTTTGATTGGAGGCTGCAAATGCTTCAATCATTTGTTCGCCCATTTGTTTGGTCAGTCCGTAGGGAGATTCTGCATTTTTTCTGGG
>CAITQQ010000370.1 GCA_903894575.1 uncultured bacterium | reverse complement strand
GGTGGCAATGAAAGTGCCGCCCCACATGATCGCCACAAGAATCAGCTTGATATAAATCACTGCGCGAAGGTAGGTTTTTTCATCAGCCATCAGCAATCAATCATGGCTTTGACGACCTTGTTGGATGGGTCTGAAAGTTGAGGAAAGCTAATCAAGACATCATCAAACATGAGTCGATGGGTGATCATGGGCAAGGGATCAATCTGACCATTTGCAATGGCAGCCATGACATGACTGAAATCGGCCTTGGTTGCATTGCGGCTGCTCATCAGTGTTGCCTCACGCTTGTGAAATGCCGGATGGCTAAATGAAATCTCCCCGAGCTGTAACCCGACCAGGATGTATTTTCCAGCATGAGACATGTAATCAAATGCATTGTTGATGGCCTTCTGATTTCCGGATGCATCGATGACAACACTGGGCATGTCTCCTGATGTAAACTCCTTCAACATGGCCATTGCATCTTGTTGCAAAGGATTGATGGTGAGTGAAACTTCAAAATGGTTTCGGCAGAACTCCAGCCTGTCTTCATTGGTATCCATCAACACTACTTCGGCGCCTGCCAGTTGGGCAAACATGATCAATCCAATTCCAATAGGACCTGCGCCAACCACCAATACTTTTTCTCCGGGTTTGATTTCGGCACGAGAAACTGCATGGGCACCAATGGCCAACGGCTCAACCAAGGCCAACTGATCTAGTGAAAGGCCACCGCTTTTTACCAGCGCATAGGATGGCACGGATACATAGGCTGCCATACCTCCATCAATATGCACCCCGAAGACCTTGATTTCAGCGCAACAATTGGGCTTGCCATTTCGACAGGCAATACAGTTGCCGCAGTAGAAGTAAGGAACAATGGTCAGGGCCTCTCCTTTTTCAAAACCCATAGCATCTCCTTCAACAAATTCAGCTGCCAGCTCATGACCCAACACCCTTGGGTAACTAAAGAAAGGCTGGTTGCCTGCAAAGGCATGGAGATCTGTTCCACAAACACCGATTCGCTTTATCTGTATGATGGAAAATCCAGGTGCCGGTACTGGCATTTCTTTTTCAATCAACTCAAAAATTCCAGGTGTTTGACAAGCAATAACTTTCATGTTTTTCTTTGAGCAACCAAATTAATGAAAACTATTGCATTTATCCGCCGATGCATTAAATTGTAACAAACATAATGCCTGCTTGATGAAAAAAATATGGATGTCGGTCATTGCTATTCAACTGTTCACCTTCGCAACCAGCCAGGTGAAAAGAATGCCTTCCTACCCTTTGGTAACCCATGACCCTTATTTCAGTGTATGGTCTCCCTCTGATGCCTTGAATGCATCGTCCACAGTACATTGGACAGGCAAGCAACATGCATTGATTGGCATCATCAGCGTGGATGGAAAACCCTACAAGTTTCTGGGAGAATTGCCTGGAGACACGACACATTCAATACTGAACGCAACACAGCTTTCTGTAGATGTGACTGCCACACAAACCAAGTATCAGTTCAGTTGTGGCCCTGTATCGCTTGGAATTGATTTTCTTTCACCACTGATTGCCTCAGACCTTGATCTTGTTTCAAGACCACTGACCTATGTTGATATCAGCGTTCAATCTCTGGATGGCAAGTCTCATCTTACTGAAATGTTGTTCAGTGTATCAGGAGATTTGAGCAAAAATGAAAAAACACAATCAGTAAATATAGAAAGCGGAAAAAAAGAAAATATTCAAAACCTGAAAGCTGGTGTAATTGATCAAAAAATACTGGGCAGGAAGGGCGATGATGTAAGAATCGATTGGGGCCACCTGTACCTTGGATCAGCAAGCCCATTGGTCAACCTGAAAGAAATGGGCCTTGACCAACTGCGCTTTTTTGCAGAGAAAGGTGAACTTGTTGCACATGGAATAGCTGAACCAACGCTTTTGTCTGCCTTCTCAAGAAAAACCATTGCACCGGGAAAAGCAGTTAAATCAACCATCCTGCTTGCTTATGACGATATAAAGTCAATCCAGTATTTCGGAAAAGACCTGGATCCGTGGTGGAAAAAAATTCATGGCAACATGGAAAGTCTGATGACGAAAGCCGCTACCGAACATGATATTGTGCTGAGCAAATGCAATGCCTTCGACAAAAAAATGTATGCCGATGCAACGGTGGCAGGAGGAAAAGAATACGCTGATCTCTGCATAGCTGCGTACCGCCAATCCCTGGCTGCGCACAAACTGGTGAGGGGAGAAAACAATGAACTCCTTTTCCCCCAGAAAG
>CAITQQ010000369.1 GCA_903894575.1 uncultured bacterium | reverse complement strand
GTAGGGCCGTAAATTTTATGCCCTGAAAAAGCATAAAAGTCGCAGCCGAGTGTCTGAACATCAATATCAAGGTGTACACTTGATTGTGCTCCATCAACCAATACAACTGCATTGAACTGATGGGCAAGCCTGATTATTTCTTCAACTGGATTGATGATGCCAAGCGCATTGGATACATGCACTACTGAAACGAATTTCGTTTTTGGACCTAGCATTGACTTGAATGCATTCATGTCAAGGATTCCGTCATCATTGATGGGGATGACCTTGAGAATGGCTTTTTTCTCAGCCGCAATCATCTGCCACGGAACGATGTTCGCATGGTGCTCAAGAGATGTGATGATGATTTCATCGCCTTCTTGCAGAAATGTTTTGCCCCAAGAGTGTGCAACAAGATTGATGCTTTCCGTAGTACCTTTTGTAAAGATGATTTCGTCAGGTGATGATGCACCCACAAATTCCATCACGGCAACCCTTGACGCTTCATAAGCCGCTGTGGCTTCGTCTGCAAGGGTATGCAATCCACGGTGGATGTTTGCATTATAGTGAGAATAGTAGTGCACAAGCGCATCAATCACAGCCAAAGGCTTTTGTGCAGTTGCTGCGTTGTCAAGGTAAACAAGATCCTTTCCCTTTACTTTTCTGGAAAGGATGGGAAATTGTGCCCTTATCGCCTGTACATCATATATTCCTGCTGTTTCCATTCTTTAAATACTGAAAGATAACCGCTCACCAACCAGTTGCTCTGCATACGCCCGGATCTCCTCGTTTTTGATTTGCGCAAGGATGTCAATGGCAAAAGCATGCAGCAACATTGATCTGGCATTTTCAGCCGAGATACCCCTGGCCCTCAGGTAAAACAGTGCATCCTCATCCAGCTTTCCGATGGTGCATCCATGAGAACACTTCACATCATCTGCAAGGATTTCAAGTTGAGGCTTGGTATTGGCGGACGCATTGTCTCCAACAAGAATATTTTTATTCGACTGGTAG
Source organism: uncultured bacterium (assembly GCA_903894575.1). Lineage (GTDB taxonomy): Bacteria > Bacteroidota > Bacteroidia > Chitinophagales > Chitinophagaceae > Pollutibacter. Next base: position 845 of record CAITQQ010000369.1, on the reverse strand, counting down.
GCATTGGTTTTTTGTGCATCTTTTCTCACAAAAATCTTACCATTAAAAACCCCTGTGGATGCATCATCCATGATGCCTTTGTAGAGCTCATTGCTGAAGCAGTGAGGCATGGCATTGTCAACGATGGTATGGTTGTCTGCCAGGGTGTTCCCATTGAGCAGGTAGAGGCCATACATGTGGCTTTCACCATGTTCTGCCTCCATTACCATGTTGAGGTTGTTCCTTACGATGGCACCGCTTAATGTGATGGTTACCGCATGGGTAAGAGATTTGCCTGTTTGCCTGATATGGGTAGTGCCAGCATAATTTGTTTTTTCTCCCTCGTTCTGCAGTTTTACATAATGCAGTATTGCATCTTTTTCTGCTGAGATTTCCACCACTTCATTGGTGAGGTTCTCTCCACCACCAATGTTGACATAGGTTTCAATCATTTCAACCTGGGCAGCTTCCTGAATATTGACCAGGATACGGGGTTGGCTGAAGCGAAGGCCCTGGCTTGAATCTGAAATATGGTAGATGATGATGGGGTTTTTCAGGATGGCTCCCTTGTTTACCCTGATGTAGACGCCGCCATTTGCAAATGCAGCATTCAATGCATTGATGCCATCGCCATGGTAGCGTTGGCTGTGTCCAAGGTTGGTATTGACAAAATCAGCATCCTCATCACCTGCTGCTTTTTCAAGAGGTTTGATGCAAATGGCATCAGCACTATCTGTTGTACTGGACATTGTTTCTAGAAAACGGCCATTGAGGAAAACGATGCGGTTGGCATTTTCTGTTCCCTTCAGGATCAAGTTGTTCAATGTATCCTGGCTGAGATGGCTGTCATTGTTGATGATCAGCTT
>CAITQQ010000368.1 GCA_903894575.1 uncultured bacterium | reverse complement strand
TGTCGACCCCAAAAATCCTTATGATACCATCATGGTGCCTGATTTGGATCATCCGGACAGGATGTTGGAAAAAGTGATCAAGCATGAGGCTGCTGAAGTGAAGAATGGCACCTGGACTTATTACAGTGCCAGTACCGGAGATGTAGTAAAAACAGAAAAGTTTGTCTTTGGTCAACTTGAAAAGAAGGGTCAGCAACCACTTCTTCCACAGAACGCCCCTGCAAAAGACACCACTGCTGCACCCATAAAAAAACAGCTTCCAAAAGCAGTTCAGGAATACGAGAAAACAAAAAAGAAAGGGAAGGGGTAATTCCCCTTCCCTTGAATAAAAATGGTCAGCTCCAATTTATTTGCTGTTCGCCCTGATCACATTCAATGCACCACCAGCCTTGAACCATTCAATCTGCTGGGCATTGTAGCTGTGGTTGGCCTCAATGGTTTCAGCGGTTCCATCGGCATGGTTAAGAACCACCTGCAAAGATTGACCTGGTGTGAATGAGGTCAGTCCAACAACATCAATGTTGTCATCTTCCTGGATCTTGTTGTAATCTTCCTTGTTGGCAAAGGTCAATGCAAGCATGCCTTGCTTCTTGAGGTTGGTTTCGTGAATCCTTGCAAATGATTTTACCATCACCACTTTGACGCCGAGGTGACGGGGCTCCATGGCTGCATGTTCCCTTGAAGAACCTTCGCCGTAGTTCTCGTCACCAATCACGATTGTTCCAATATTGGCCGCCTTGTAAGCACGCTGTGTGTTAGGAACGGTTCCGTATTCACCAGTGAGCTGGTTTTTTACATTGTCTGTTTTTTCATTGAAGAAATTCTGTGCACCAATCAGCATGTTGTTGCTGATGTTGTCCAGGTGTCCACGGAATTTCAACCATGGGCCGGCCATAGAAATATGGTCTGTGGTACATTTTCCCTTTGCTTTGATCAGGAGTTTCAGCCCTTTCAGGTCTGTACCTTCCCATGCTGCAAAAGGGTAGAGGAGTTGAAGACGCTTGCTGTCTGACTTTACATTGATTTGAACACCGCTACCATCTTCCGCTGGAGCCTGGTATCCGGCATCTTCCACATCAAATCCACGGGTAGGCAATTCGTCACCACTTGGAGGATCAAGTTTTACTGCTTCACCTTTTTCATTGATGAGGGTATCAGTCAATGGGTTGAAGGTAAGGTCTCCGGCAATGGCCAATGCGGTTACAATTTCAGGGCTGGCCACAAATGCCAGTGTATTGGGATTTCCGTCAGCACGTTTGGCAAAGTTCCTGTTGAACGAGTGCACGATGGTATTCCTTTCTTGTTTTTCAGCACCCATCCTGTCCCACATCCCGATACAGGGTCCGCAGGCATTGGCAAATACGGTTGCACCGATCTGTGCAAATGTATCCAAGAATCCATCTCTTTCGATGGTGTAACGCACCAATTCACTGCCTGGTGTGATGGTGAATTCAGCCTTGGTTTTCAATCCCTTTTCTGCCACTTGCTTGGCAAGGCTTACCGCACGGCTGATGTCTTCATAGGAAGAGTTGGTGCAACTTCCAATCAAGCCAACATCAACTTTCGTAGGCCAGTTGTTTTTTGCAGCAGCTTCTTTCATTTGTGAAATCGGTGTGGCAAGATCTGGTGTAAAGGGTCCGTTCAGGTGTGGCTCCAATTCACTGAGGTTGATCTCAATAACCTTGTCAAAATATTTTTCAGGGTTGGCATAGACTTCGTCATCGCCGGTCAAATAAGATTTTACT
>CAITQQ010000367.1 GCA_903894575.1 uncultured bacterium | reverse complement strand
CTGGCACTGAAGTCATCATCCTTTATCCTTCAGGAAAAGTTAGTCCTGTGCAGGAAAAACAACTGACCGCCCTTGGCGGAAACATCCATGCCCTTGAAATAGAAGGTGATTTTGATGACTGCCAGAAACTGGTTAAAATGGCCTTTTTGGATGAGGATCTTCGAAAAAATGTACTGCTGACCTCTTCCAACTCAATCAATGTTGCCAGATGGCTGCCCCAACAAATTTACTATGCACTTGCTTTGGCACAGTGGGGGGAAGACCATGATCCAGTGATTGCAGTACCCAGTGGCAACTTTGGTAACCTTTGTGCTGGTCTGGTTGCGCAGCAATCGGGATTACCCATTGATCATTTCATTGCTGCCTGTAATGCCAACGATGTTTTCACAGCGTATACCCAATCGGGGAATTACCATCCGCAGTCAGCCGTCCCTACCCTTTCCAATGCCATGGACGTTGGAAACCCCAGCAATTTCTCAAGAATCTTAGCCCTTTTCCAACGTGATCATCGAAGGCTTTGTGAAGCGGTCAGCAGCATTTCGGTCAGTGATGGGGACACACTAAGTACGATAAAGACAGTTTTTGAAGATTATCAGTACATTTTAGACCCACATGCAGCAGTGGCCTATAGTGCCCTAAAAGACCATTTAAAGGAACATCCTGAACAAAAAGGCATCATCCTTGGGACAGCACATCCTGTAAAATTTCCTGATGTAGTGCAAAAGGCGATCGGAAATACCCCTGAAGTGCCTGAAAGCCTGGCTGCTCTCATGAAAAAAGCCAAAACTGCCCAGCTGACCCCTCCGGAATATGCCAGCTTTAGGTCAAGGGTGATGGATATTTTAAAAAAATCCTAAATTTTGTTGAATGAATTAAATAATTTCAGTAAATTCATTAAACGGGAAAAAATAATAAAGAGATTTTGAACTTTTTTTTGGAAATGTGGTTTTAGTACCAAGTGTATAACGAATTGTGTGGGTTTTATCAACGATTGTCATTTCTTAACCAAAACAATACACAATGAGTCCATTTTTCCTCGAGGCCGTCGCGGCCGACAATTATGTTGCCTTTACGTTTTTCATTGGCACCATGGCCATGATGGCAGCTTCTGTTTTCTTTTTTCTTGAGTTGAGCAACACTGACAAAGCGTGGAGAACTTCCGTACTTGTGTCAGGTTTAATCACCTTCATTGCAGCGGTTCACTATTATTACATGAGGGGTTACAACCTCGAAACAGGAGATTCTCCAACCTTTTTCCGCTACGTAGACTGGTTGTTGACTGTTCCTTTGATGTGTGTTGAGTTTTACCTGATTACCAAAAAATCTGGTGGCACAACAGGTCTTCTTTGGAAATTGATCTTCGCTTCAGTAGTAATGCTGGTAACCGGTTATTTCGGCGAAACCATCTACAGAGACCAGAGTGTTCTTTGGGGTGTAATCAGCGGTGCAGCTTATTTCTACATCGTTTACCTTGTATGGTTTGGAGAAGTTTCCAAACTCGCTACTGCTGCATCTCCTGCAGTTGCGAAAGCAAACAAAACCCTCGGATGGTTCGTTCTTGTTGGATGGGCTATTTATCCTTTGGGTTACATCGTTGGTACTCCAGGCGGATTGTTTGGTGTAACTGCTGATGCATTGGGTATTGGTGGCCTTAACATGGACATCATCTACAACATCGGTGATGCTGTAAACAAGATTGGATTTGGTCTTGTAATCTACTTGCTCAGCCGTTCTGAATCAAAATAATCGGAACTGCATAATAATAAGAAAGGCCCTTGTTCTACTTGGGCCTTTCTTTATTTAAACCGGCTGATAAAAAACAAGATGGCCAAAAACAACTTTAGTCGAATCACCTGGATCAATGCTTTGATTGGATTGATCCTTTTTGCGTGGCAACAATACAATGGTGAAATCCCAACAAAAATCCAGCTCTTGTATTTTGCCATCATGATTGGTGCTACAGGCATTCCACATGGTGCTTTGGACCATATCATTGCAAAGACAAGTGCCATCAGCAATGGGCAACGTTTTAGCATTCAACAATTCCTTGGGAGATACGTACTTGCGATCCTCCTTTACTCAGCTTCATGGATATTTTTTCCTGGCATCAGCCTGATCATTTTCCTGCTCATTTCAGCCTGGCATTTTGGAGAAACAGATCTCTCAAATGCAGTTGATACCAGGGCATGGAACCTGAGCCGTATGCTTTGGGGCAGTCTTGTGCTCATGCTCATCTTGTTGTCGCATTTCGAAGAAACAGCCTCGGTTGTTTTACGCATTACACAGGGTTCCGAGATTGCGCAAAAAACACTGGAGCATCTAAAGATCAACGGAATCTATTATTTCAGCGGAGTGGTATGTCTTTTCTTTGCAATAGCAGCCATTTCCAATCATAAAAACAAGATCAGCATTTCATACCTATACATCATTAATCTTGTTGCAATCCTTATGCTCTGCTCACAACTTCCCTTGCTTCCTGCCTTTGCGCTGTACTTTGGGGGATGGCATGCCATACGATCCTTTGAAATCATTTTCAAATTTTTACACGAAGCAAAAGAAGAGATGGCATCAAAACCCCTGACTTTGTGGAAGAATGCACTCCCAATGACCTTTCTCGCAGCATTTGGCTTCATTTTTATGGCCTATATTTGGAATGGAACCGGATTGAAAATGGATCCGCTTCCTGCCATCTTTATTTTTTTGTCCATCATCACACTGCCACACCTTGATGTAATGGACAAGTTGATCAACCGCCAATCGAAGCAATGATCGTCTGCTAAATTTTGAATAGAACTATCTTTGCAACATGTCCAACACAATCAACATTCGGCCCATCAGGATAGAAGATAATCCACTGATTGCCACCATCATCAGGTCCTGTCTTACGGAATTCGGTGCCAACAAGCCTGGGACCGTTTATTACGACAAAACCACAGACCATCTCTTTGAACTTTTTCAGGAAAAAGGAGCAGCATACTTTATCGCAGAGCAGGAAGGCAATGTTCTGGGTGGTGGTGGAATTTTCCCCAGCCCTGGTTTGCCTTCAGGCACCTGTGAACTCGTAAAAATGTACCTCCTACCTCTGGCAAGGGGTACAGGCATAGGGGCAGCGCTTATGAACAAATGTATGGACATGGCAAAAGAAATGGGATTTGATGCTATGTACATTGAAACCCTTCCTGAACTTAAGAAAGCGATATCGGTATATGAAAAATTCGGCTTCAACTACCTTGACAAGCCCTTGGGAGATACAGGACATTTTGGATGTTCTGTATGGATGCTGAAATCCCTCTGATCAGGCATGCAGCTTCACTTCATAAACGGGACTGAACAAATAGACTTTTCCTGTCGTCAGTTCAACAGCCTTGATGCGCTTTCTTACTTTCTCCTCTCTCCTGAAAATCCTGTTGTTCTTGATCACAAACAGTGAACCAACAGGCAGTTCTTCAACAAGACAATGACCTTCTTTCACCGGGTCATATTTTCTCAAAATCCGCATCAATGCATCATCTGCACAGGAACTTGCTGCAGGATTTCTTAATGAGACGAACAATTGATTGGCAATATCCTCAGGAAATAACCTTGACTGTAGAAATTGTTTGAGCAGATCAGAGAATTGACTTTTCCATTCCTGACCATGTGATGCCACCTTATGGCCGAAACGCATGAAGGTGATAAGGTGCGCCAATTCATGCAAGAGGGTTATTAAAAACGCATAGGGATTGAGATTCCCGTTGACAGTGATCCTGTGTGCTTTGTCTGCGTGGGCATTCCGATAATCCCCCAATACTGATTGGCGGGATCGTGTAATGGTCAGATGGACTTTGTAATGCAACAAGAAGGGTTCCACCAGTGGAAATGAACCTGGTGGAAGAAAACTCGCCAAAGTATCCAAGGGTGCTTCATTCTTTGACATGATCAATCTTTTTTGACCAATGCCAACAGCCCCTTCACTTCCAGATAGGTATATACCAGATATGTGAACATAGAGGAAAGCAGGGCGGGTGTATTCATGGCATTGCCTTTCCACTGCGCATAGGCAACCACAACCAAGGCTGCGAGAACCAACTTGATAATAAATGAACCGTATACAGATGACATGAATCCTGCTGTAGACTTTGATTGAAGCCCATTGTGCATCATCCAAAATGACACCAGCGTGAGCAAGCAGATGAAAAGGTTACCAACCAAAAAAACGTCTGCATCAAACCCCATTTTACTAAGGGTTGAATAAAGAGAAGCCGTTAAAATATTCACTGCAGCAAAAAAGATGATGATCGGTCTCAGGGCTTTTCTCAATTTCATTTTTCTTTTTTATTTGTTTCGATGATGATCTTGACCAAATTGAAAACTACCGCTAAAAGGGGAAGGATCCAGATCAATGCCGGAGAGGTAAATCCTACCAGCGGATCCAGCTTCCACCCTATTCCAAGTGCAATGATGATGGAACCAAAAAACTGGGCACCAAGACCCATGTATTTCATCCAGGATCGATCAGCAGATTTCTTATCGGTGGGGACGGATGCCATATCAATCCTTTATCTCTTCCAATTCGGGGATGGAGATGACTGCTGTGTCCAAAATGAGTTCTGCTTTTCCAGAAAGCACATTCCTGACATTTTCCCAATAGGCCTCCCTGTAAAGCATCTGCTTTTCCAAGGAGTCAGCACGCAACTTGAGTTTTGTCAGCTCTCTCCTTTCTGATTGGCTGCCATAACCGGGTACATAATATTTCAAAGGAGTAAAACTGATCAATGCCGTAGTAAGAGCAACCAACATCACAAACACAAAGCAAGATGCAATATATACACTCAGACGGGTCAATTTAAACGTAACAACCTCCTCATAGGTATGGTCATTCATTACCACAAGCCTATACCTGTTGGTCAATCTTTTGAACCTGCTCTGTTTTGTGGTCTGCTCTGCCATGGAGAAATTGATGAAATCAGGGTATAAAGTTACTGTTAATTGGCAAAACAGGGCCTTTAAAAATAGGAGGATTAAACGTATTTTTACATTCCTTGAAACATGCTCTACACCATATGGTTTTTCAGCCTGCGAGGCCATTATTGGTTTTGGTCGGAATGTTGATGGCGATGGGCCTGCTTGCACAAGGAAACATCACCTATGACCTTGTAAAACCCAAGGCCTATGAAAACAGAAAGCTGGCATCAGAACTGACCCCGGACAAGAAAATCAATCCCGTAAAAAGACTAAAGGAAAACATTGTCTCCCATTATAATTTCCATTTCAATGCCAACCTAAAGCTGTCCAAGGTCATTGCATCAGCCAAACAAGCCAACAAGGATACCTTCACCACATTGATTCCATTTTTCAATTACAGCCTAGATCGTACGGCTCAACAGCAACAAGAACTGGACTCAGTCGTGATCAAGGTTAACAATGGTATATTGTTGCATGACTTAAGGAATGATTGGGTGGATGACCTTTATCTACTGATGGGCCAATCCTATTTTTACCAAAAGAAATTTGACTCTGCTTACGATGTATTCCAATACATCAATTACAATTTCCAGCCACGCACCAAAGATGAGATTGGTTCTGAAAAATCAATCGGTTCCAATATAAATGTCAATGGGAACATTTTCAATATTGCCTCAAAAGAAAATAAATTTTCTCCACACAGGTTGGTCAGGAATGATGCACTGCTCTGGATCATCAGAACACAGTTGGAATTGGGAAATAAAGATGATGCAAGTGGCATGATCGAAACCCTTTATCAGGATAATCTCTTCCCCAAAAGATTGACCGACAAGTTGGCTGAGCTAAAAGCATACCTTTTTTACAGAAAACAACAATCAGATTCTGCTGCGCTTTATCTAGAAAAATCATTGGGAGCCTGTGAAGACAATGCAGAACAGGCGAGAAGACTTTTTTTGATTGCACAGCTTTATGAAAGATCAAAGCAAAATAAAAAAGCTGACGATTTTTTCGAGAAGGCTGTAGCCCTCACCACAGACCCTGTCATGGAAGCCTATGCACGCATCTACCAGATTGGATTGACTTCGAATGAAACCAACCAGGAACAAAAGATTGATCAACATGTAAAGGCCTTGATCAACATGGCCAACAAGGAAAAATATGCTGGCTACCGATCCATCATTTATGCCGCAGCTGCGGAGATGGAATTGAAGAGAGAGAACATCCCGAATGCAATTGGACTCCTGATCAGGAGCAATGAATTCAATACAACAGATACTGATCTCAGGAACACAACAAACTTTAATATTGCTTCACTGGCATTTAGCACGAAGCAATATGCATTGGCAAAGAAGTATTATGATAGCATCAACATTGGCAACCAAAAAAATCCTGAGGAAATCACCAGGAAAAAAACCATTGCCAATGCACTGTTCGATGCATTAAACATCGTTCATGTTGAAGACAGCCTGCAGGCCCTTGCTACATTGCCGGAGAAAGAAAGAGATGCCGAATTGAAAACAGTATTGAAGAAATTAAGGAAAGAACAGGGATTATCTGAGGACAATGAAAAACAAACGGGCAGTACAGCTCCTAGAAATACTTTGCTGGATGACAATACGACAAGCTTATTCCCTGCAGAACAAAAAAAGGGAGAATGGTATTTCAACAACCCTTCGCTGAAAGCACAGGGAAGTATTTCCTTCAAGAACAAATGGGGCAACCGTGCCAATGGAGACAATTGGAGGAGGGCTGCAGCCCTGAATGCCGCCATGCGGTCTAATCTCCCCAAACCAACAGGAGCTGAAACAAAAGCCACTGATACCATTGCCGCGGCTGATCTTTCCCTTGAAACGCTCAGGGAAAGGCTTCCTTTGACAGCAGAAAAACTTGCTCTTTCAAACGAAAGGAAATATGATGCTTATCAAACACTAGGAAGTATATACAAAGACAAGCTGGAAGACTGCAAAGAATCAATTGCCTGGAACGAAAAACTGATCAATCAGAAAACCAATATTCCAGGACTTGAAAAAATCTTGTTTGATCTTGCGTATTGCTACCGTCAAACAGGAAACAACTCCAAAGCCTTGTTTTATCAATCCCAATTAGCAGAAAATTTTCCTGCCAGTGAAATGAATAAAATGTTGCGCGATCCATTAAGCATCAGCAAGGCAAAAAATCAAAAGTCCAAAGAGGTTACACAACAATACGATAAGGTTTACAATCTTTTCCTGTCAGGAAAATTTGAATTGGCGCGTGCTGAAAAAAGAAAAGCAGATTCTCTTCATGGCGAGAACAATTGGTCTCCACAGTTGCTGTACATCGAAGCGGTCTATTATATCAAAAATAAACAGGACATCCTCGCCATCAATGCATTGAACAAAATCCCTTCCCTCTATCCCAATTCTCCCGTTGCCATGAAAGCAGGCCTGCTGGCGGATGCGCTGAACAGAAGGGAGATTATCGAAAATGAGCTTCGCTCCATTTCGGTATCAAGGCAAACCGAAGACAGCATCAAATGGATGGATGACAGCCCTCTTCCGAAGTCCAAAGAAACCAAGGTCAAAACAGAGCCCGTACAAAGACAGGTAGTACAAGCCCCGGTGATGGCCAAAACAAAAACTGACACCACTGCATTTAAAGCACCAGTGATAGAGAAAAAAGCAGATGGTTACGTCTACAATCCAACAGAGCAATATGGCCTTTTGCTTTTGCTGAAGGATGTGGATATAGTATACATCAATGAGGCCAAAAGGGCATTGACCAGGTACAATGCAGAACGATATGCAGTAAATCAATTATCCCTGCGCAATGATAAAATTGGGGAATTACCTTACATTCTTATCAGCGTTTTTGCCAATGCAGCTGACGCACTGGGGTATCTGGAGAAAACCGCTCCGATTGCCTCTAAAGAGATCTTCCCATGGCTGCCCGCGGATAAATATACCTTTGTCATCATCTCCCCGAACAACCTGAAAAAAGTGTTGGAGGAAAAAGTCACCGGGCCATATCTTCAGTTCATAAGGGCCCAGATTCCCGGAAAATTTTAAGGTTTCCTTTTCCTTAAAGACAGGGCTTTTATTTAGCTTTACTCCATGAAGGATCATCTGAAAAAGAGCAGTGAGACATCCAAGCCTGTCAGGTTTTTTTGGAAATTTTTCCTGTACGCATGGAGCGCAGTTTTCTTGCTGATTCTTTTGATTTATGTTGGGCTGTTTGGGAAGCTTCCGTCTATTGAAGAGCTTGAAAATCCTTCCATGATGTCATCTTCTGAAATTTATGCAGATGACGGCACGATGATGGGTAAATTTTACCTCAAAGACAGGATCAATGTAAAATACCAGGACATCTCACCCAATGTGATCAGGGCCTTGGTTTCAACAGAAGATGAGCGATTCTATGAGCATTCTGGTATCGACATCAAAAGTCTCCTTCGCGCAATAGTCTTTCTTGGCAGTGAAGGTGGTGCCAGTACAATAACCCAGCAAACTGCCAAGGCATTGCTTGGACAACAGAGCAGTAAAAGTGTTACAAGGATCATTGAAAAACTCAAGGAATGGATTGTAGCCATTCGCCTTGAAAGCAACTTGACAAAAGAGGAAATCATCACCCTATACCTGAACATGGTGAATTACGGAGATGAGACCTATGGCATCAGGAATGCTGCCAAAACCTATTTTCAAAAGGAGCCAGGACAGCTTGCCGTTGAAGAAGCCGCCGTATTGGTTGGATTGCTCAAGGGCAGCACCAGATACAATCCAAGGCGCAATCCTAAGGCTGCCATGGCCAGGCGCAATACCGTTATTGACCAGATGGTCAGAAACGAAGTATTGACAAAAGAAGAGGCAAGAGCGATGAAAATTGCCCCGATACAACTCAAGTACCAGAAGCTGGATGAAAATTCAGGTATTGCCCCTTATTTCCGTGAAGTGCTTAGAGAGGAATTGAAGAACTGGTGCAAGGAAAATGAAAACCCAGCAACTGGGGAACCCTATGATATATACAAGGACGGATTGAAAATATTCACCACCATCAATCCAAGGATGCAGGAGTATGCTGAAATAGCAGTTTACAGACACATGCAGAACCTGCAGAAGGTCTTCAGCAGCCAATACAATATCAAGGATGGATCTACCTGGAAAACACCTGAAGGCAAATCCGTGATGACGAATGCCATGAAGCAATCTGACCGGTGGAGGAACCTCAAGGATGATGGATTGGACGAAGAAGAGATCAAAAAAAGCTTCATGGAGCCGGTCAGGATGAAAATCTTCTCCTGGAATGAAAAAAGGGAGACAGATACCATGATGTCACCCATTGATTCCATTCGTTATCACAAACAAATCATGCAGATTGGTCTGCTGTCAATGGACCCTCAAACAGGCGAAGTAAAAGCATGGGTAGGAGGTAGCAATTTTAAAAGGTTCAAGTTTGACCATGTAAACATCAAGACAAAAAGACAAGTGGGTTCAACATTCAAACCCATCCTCTACACATTGGGTGTAATGAATGGATACAAGCCAGAATCCATTTTCCCTGGTGGACCGATCAATATGGGAGGCAAAATGATTGAAGGAGATGGCGGCCCCATGGCTGTATGTCTTGCCTTTTCAAAAAACCCTGGTGCCGTCTACCTGATCAACCAATTGGGCGTTCAGCGGACTGTTGAATTTGCCAAACAATGTGGCATTGAAAGCAAGATCCCTCCCTACCCTTCCATTGCATTGGGCTCTGCAGATCTTTCTTTGTTTGAAATGGTTCAAGCCTATAGCATGTTTCCTGGCAGGGGGTTCAATGTAAAACCTTATTTCATCAGCCGCATCGAAGACCGGAACGGCAATGTACTGGCTTCTTTCAGGTCTGAATCCAAAGAAGTGATCAGCGAAAGCGAAGCATATATCATGACAAAGATGCTTCAAGGTGTGGCAGATTTCGGTACCGGAAGGGCATTGAGGGGAGCATATGGCATCAGCGGACAAATCGCTGGTAAAACAGGAACCACCAACGACAATGCTGACGGTTGGTTCATTGGGTTCAGCCCACAACTTTTGTCTGGTGTATGGGTCGGATGTGATGATCCTTTTCTCAGGATGCTTTACACTTCCGGAGGCGCTCAGATGGCGATGCCGGCATGGGCCTATTATTATCAACAGGTATTCAATGACAAAAGCCTGAACATAGATCCAGGTGCGGCTTTCATTCCTCCTGCCAGCATGCAAAATGAGATTATTTTTGACTACAACCAGGCTGTAGATGCTCAGGAATTGCTGCCGGTAGAAGGTGAAGATGGCAGCAAGTCTGGAGAGTATATTGAAATTCCTATCAGTACAGGCAAGGAAAAAGTCGTCACAGAATCCCAAAAGTTTGAAGACCCTGCTGCCCCAAAGGAAGCGCCCAAACCAATACCTCCACCCGTCAAAGAAAATGTTCAACCTGCTAAAGACAGTGTTGATCGAAAGCGAGGTGGACTGCTGAAAAGGGTATTTGGGAAAAAACAATAAAAAAAGCCTGGAAATTTCCAGGCTTTTCGAAATGATTTATGAATCAGCTTTTACTTGTCAAGCACTGCAGATACACCGATGCTAAAAAACAAATTGTTGGCTGCATTACCCGTCACTGGCATTCTGTATTGACTCTGTACAAATAGAAATGTTTCATCAAAAACATTGACCTGTAAACCAACACCCGCAGGAATATACGCTGCATAGTACCCCTTCCATGCTGACGCACCAACACCAAGTGAAAGGAAAGGTGATACAACATGTTCATCGGTCAACAACTTCATGAATAGATTGGCATCCAATTCAAAATAAGTTCTGGAGCCTGTGCTTGTTGCATAGGGCTTATTGGATAGGGTATAATTTACATCGGACATCCCCAACCTTGCATTAACATCAAACTTATCGTTCAATCCCTCAGTATAGGTGATGGCCATACCAACCCTTTTCCTGTCAAAACTGCTCCATTGCTTATCCGTCAACACAAATGACATCCCTTTTGATTTCAGATCTGCTGGAGTCTCGAAATCATGACCCGTAAACTGGATCCCAAGTTGTTTGCCTTTTTTGTTCGATGACTTTGATTGGGCAAATCCTGCCTGGAACAAAGCCACGGCAAATACAAATAATAATATTCTTTTCATAAACAATTGAGTTTTGAGTATAACAAAAATAGTCGGTGAGAGTTGAAACTTAAAATAATTATTGGATTTTGGGCATATTAATCTGAATTAGCCTCTCTTTAGCACCTCAACCCGAACCTTAATGAGGCCACTGCCCTTAAAATCCAATGTTTTAGCAGCAGCCCTTGACAAATCTACCAGTCTTGAATTCCGATAATGCAGCCGATCGTTGACCCTCACTACAACTGATTTTTCATTGTTCAGGTTTGTAACCTTCAGGATGGTACCCATCGGCAAGGAATTGTGTGCACAGGTCAATTTATCTTGGCTAAAAACCTCACCACTGGCGGTTTTCTTGCCAATGAATTTATTGGAATAAAAACTGGCAATCCCCACGGCACTATCAGATTGAGCAACTTTCCTGTAATTGACTTTTCCCTGTGCCGCAGATACAACCGGCCCCAACATGATCAGGAAGATCATGAAATACGGGGTGAAGGCCTTATTGAAGATTATTGTCATTTTAATCATGAACTGTGCATTTCAAAGGTAAACAATAGCAGCTCCTTAAAAATATATTTATATAAATTATTGAAAATCAACATACTGAGTAATAAAAACAAATGCAATTGATTCTCATTATCTTAGTAAAATCATCCATCATTTAATCTTCGCGCTGTGATTCATAAAAATATTACCACGGTTTTTTTGATTCTTTTTGCATCAATGGGATGGAGTCAAGCAAAAAAGATAGTCATTCTTAAACCCATCAAAGCAAAAAGTTCATTTTTCACCCTGGTTGAGCGGGATACGCTCCAGACCATGGTCGAACTGAAAACCCTGATCGACAATCTGCAATACGAACTCAGGTATGCAAGTAAACATAATTTTACCGGCAAGCGGATGTACCCGAGAAATATGCATACCACCTTTCTGAGACTAAAGCCAGCCATCGCTTTGGCAAAAGTGGCTGAGGATTTGAAAGAAAAAGGGCTGGGTATAAAAATATGGGATGCCTACCGGCCCTATGGTACGACCGTGCGATTTTGGAAGTTGATCCATGATGAACGATTTGTAGCCAATCCATCAAAGGGAAGTGGGCATAACCGGGGTACAGCAGTTGACCTAACCCTGGTGGATTTGAAGACTGGAAAAGAATTGGACATGCCAACCCCATTCGATGATTTTTCCACAGCCGCCTTCCATGGCGCAATAAATATTGATACCATGAAGATCAGGAACAGGGTTTTGTTGAAAAACACCATGGAGAAATTCGGCTTTTTACCACTGGAAACTGAATGGTGGCATTATTCCTGGCCTGGTGCATCAGCCTATGATGTGCTTGACCTTTCTTTCAAGGCACTGGGCTCAAAAATTGATTGATCATCAAACAGCTGTCATCTTAACAACTGCATCTGAATTGATGGGTCCGTAAATATGTGGGAAGGTGTCTTGTACAGAAGGGGACCATTCAAAGATCAACTGGCTTGTGAGCTTTTCTGTATCAATGGTCAGCAATACAAGGTCCTGGATCCCAACATAAAACCTCTTTTTGATGTCTTCTACCTGAGACAGTTCACTGCAATGAATAAAACCCTCGTCTTTTAGTGATGGGGTTGCATAAGATCCTGTCTCGCTAGCTTTGGTCCAAGCTTCCCTTGTAGTGATGTGATAAATAAGGCCCATTGATCTGAATTATTTTATGAATATACCCTTTTTATCATTTGCTCCCGCAACATGAGGTCTACCAAAACAATGGCGGCGGTAGCCTCTAATACCGGTGGAACCCTCAAGGCAATGCATAGGTCATGCCTTCCTCTAACCGCAAATGATTCCATTTGATCAGTTTCCCAATTGTAGGTAAACTGGTCTTTGGGCGTTGAAGAAGTAGGCTTAATTGCAATTCTGAACACAAGCTCATTGCCATTGGTAATTCCACCAACAATCCCTCCGGCATGATTGGTGGTCGTTTTCCCGTCTGCATTTTCTATGGCATCATTGTGATCAACACCAAACATTGTTGCGGCCTTGAATCCGGTACCAAATTCTATACCCCTTACAGCAGGAATAGCGAAAACTGCATGAGCGATCAATGATTCGACTGAATCAAAAAAAGGCTCCCCCAGTCCCAGAGGTAATCCGTTGACTTTGCATTCTACGATTCCTCCAACAGAATCTTTGTTTTCAATCGCTTTTTGCAATCCCTTTTCAAGTCCTGGCTCACCGCCAATAGAAGTAATTTCTGCTACAACAGTAATATTTTTTAATATTTTTTTGGCCACTACACCCGCAGCAACCAAACACAATGTCAAGCGACCGCTAAAATGTCCTCCCCCGCGAAAATCCTCAAAACCGCTGAATTTTTTATGGGCAACAAAATCTGCATGACCTGGCCTTGGCACAGCACGTTGTTTTTCATAGTCGCCAGACCGCGTGTTCTTGTTTTCAAACAAGAGGGTCAAGGGCGCACCAGTTGTAAGGCCATTGAAAACACCACTTTTGAACAAGGGAAGGTCTTCCTCCTGACGGGGTGTAGTACCTTTCTGGGTTCCGCCTTTTCTTCTCTCAGTATCGACAATAAAATCCTCCACAGCAAGTGGCATTCCTGCTGGGCAACCGTCAATGACTACACCGACACTTTCTCCATGTGATTCACCAAAAATGTTGACTGTAAATAATTTACCGAAATGATTCATTGGATCAGTTTAAACCGTTTTCAATGCAATGGAAGTACCCAAGGCTTTCAAATGTTCATAAAAATCAGGATAGGATTTGTTGATGGCTTCCGCCTCTTCAATGATGACCTCACCGTTTGCACCCAATGCGGCAACAGCTGCTGCCATGGCAATCCTGTGGTCATGGTGAGAGTGTACCCTTGCACCGTTGAGATGACGACTTCCATGAACAATCATCAAATCCCCATCGAGGTCAATCTGTACCCCCATTTTACCAAAAACATCCTGTAACGTCAATGCCCTGTTGCTTTCCTTGTGGGTCAACCGCAGGGCGCCTTTGATGACAGTATCTCCAGTACAATATGCTGCCAGGGCGACCAAAGGAGGAAACAGGTCTGGACATTCCGTAGCATCAAAATGAAATCCATGTAAATCAGCAGGACCTACATGGTATACACCGTCATCAAAACTGAGCTTTGCACCTGCATCTTTGATGGCTTCTAAAATTTTCATGTCTGCTTGAACCGAATCAGACTTCATTCCCTGAATGCTGATGTCTCCGGCAATTGCACCCGCAACAAATAAAAATGCAGCGCCACTCCAATCCCCTTCAACACTGTAATTGATTTCTCCTGAAGGCTGAACATGTTCATCAGCACTGAAAGTGAAGGTTTTGTAATCCTCTACCACTGGAACTTTCATGCCAAATGATTTCAACACACCCAGTGTAAGATCAATATAGGGCTTGCTTTTCAGGTCCTTCACCGTTATGGTAACATCACTTGCTCCAGCAGCAGCATAGGCCATCAACAAACCAGTAAGAAACTGGGAACTCAAACTGCCATCTACTTCAATCGAACTGGGTAACATAGGACCTTTGATCAGCAGCGGCAGCTTTCCTTCATTCGATTGGATGAAAATGCCAAGCCTTGGAAAAATAGCATCAAAAAAATGCATGGGTCTGCTCAAGAGGGAACCAGTACCAGTGATCTTCAACTCTTTTGCACTCAGTGCTGCAATGGGAGTAAACATCCTGATGCCTAAACCACTTTCGCCACAGTTGATCTCATCAAAAAAAGGATGAACGCCATTGCTCTTGATGATTATTGCATTGTCTTGCTCAGTAACTTCTGCACCTAATTTTGAAATGACATCCAAAGCGGCCATGTCATCGTTGCTTTTCCCAGGATCAATGATGTGGGTTACACCATCGTGAAGCAACGCTGCTGCACAAGCCCTTTGCATGTCGCTCTTGGAGCGAGGCGCACGCAAGGCCCCAGCAATGCTGGATGGATGAACGATTGCAATCATTTTTTCTTTTTGTTTGTTTCGTTGTACGCCGCGAGATGCGTTTTGAGTGCGTCTACATCAATATCGTTGATGACTCCCTTCCCTATTCTTTTCAGTAAAATATAGCTCATGATTTTACTG
>CAITQQ010000366.1 GCA_903894575.1 uncultured bacterium | reverse complement strand
TTGATCCAGAGTGCATGGTGATCACTGTGTACCCATCCACCTTCACCACTGGCTTCAGCAAAAGAATATCCTCCATCACTTGAATAAGAAAACGAATAAGCAGGGCGGTAAACCCTTTTCGAATCTTTGGGGTCAATCACCAGTGTGCTGAAATAAAATGGTCTTGAAACTACATTGAGTGAAGCGCTTTGTGGTTTCCAGCTTGCACCACCATCACTTGAAATATACAGTCCTGTTTGTTTTGCTTCAACGATGGCCAGCAGGTTGTTGGGTGAAGAAGGTGAGATGGCCAGGGCCGTTCTTCCAATGGGTTTTGCAGGCAAGCCGTTCTCAAGTTGTTTCCAGGTCTTTCCAGCGTCCAAACTTTTCCAGATCCCACTTCCTTCACCACCTGATGAAAACGAAAAGGGCGTTCTCCTGAACTCCCAGGTGGTTGCATAAATGATATTGGGATTGCTGGGATCGATGGAAACATCTGCACAGCCAGCTTTTTCAGAGATGTAGAGAATTTTTTCAAAGGTTTTTCCTGCATCGACGGATTTGTAGAGCCCCCGGTGTTTGCTGTCGCTCCAGAGCGGACCGGGTGCAGCAACATAAATGGTATTGGAATTGGAGGGATCTATGGCAATTTTAGCAATGTGTTCGGTTGAATCAAGTGCACCGATCTTGCTCCAGTTGCTTCCAGCATCAGTGGATTTGTAGAATCCATTGCCAATGGAAACCGAGTTGCGCATGTTGCTCTCGCCAGTACCAGCATAAACAATTTTCGGATTTTTCTGATCGATGGCAATGGCTCCGATGCTCTGGCAATATTTGTCAAAAACAGGTTTGAAGGATGCACCAGCATTGGTGGTTTTCCAAATTCCCCCACCAGCTGTGCCGATATAGAGTGTTTTGCCATTTTCTGCTTCAACACCCTCAATGGCAGAGATCCTTCCGCTCATGGTACCAGGGCCAAGCACCCTTGCTTCGAGTGTACCAAAACTGCTTGAATTTACCTCCGTTTGTGCGGATGCTCCGGAAAAAATTACCATGCAATAAGCAGTAATTCCAATTGATTTGAATGATATGTTCATGGTCTTGTTTTAATAAAAAAAACCCGGCTTTGGACCGGGTTTGGGTATTAGAAAAAATGATTATTGGGTCACAACTTTGAAAACAGCCTCATCAATTTTTCCATTGATGATTACTTTGTTCAAGGTGATAGGCGCAGGAATAGCACTGTTTTCAATGGTATGCGGAACAACAATGCCTTCGGGTAATTTCTGGTAGTTGCTCAGGTTGACAACTGATTCAACTTCCTGACCATTGGCAGAAATTTTTGAGCTGGTGCGCACGATATAATATGTTTTGGGATCAAAGAAGAAAATGGATTCATTCCCACTTTTCCTGGTCAGTTTCAGCTTTAAACATTCAACACCTTCAACATCTTCTTTGTCCATCAATTGAATGGTATGCCCTTTGGCTTTGTAATCAACAAAATCACCCTGAAGATCGAGCTGGTCTTTGCCATATTTCAATTCATCCTGTGTGATGGGTTGTGGTTTGGTTTGTCCCTGCATTGGATTGAAATTCCATCCACCCTCAGCAGTAATGATGGAATATCCTGTCATGCCCATCACCGTATATTCCTGCTTGGTGGCCTTGTTGTGGACTGCAGAAATAACAACAGGGATATCCATTCCCTGAACACTCAGGGTGGCTTCCTGCCTCATGTTGTTTACTTTTTTCCAGTTGTCCATGCCGCCAATGGCGTTGATGTGTTTTGCAACAATTTCATCTGCTGTTTGTGCAAAGGACATTGCAGACAAGAGCAAGCCGGTGACTGCGAATGAAAGGTATTTGATCAGTTTCATGTTTTTGTATTTCTATGCAAGATAGGTCGCTTTGCTTTTCAGCAAAAAACTTCTCTGTTAAATGTTGAAATTTCTACACCAGCGGTAAATCCATGCAGTCAAACAATCCAAATCCTTCGTACTTTCCCATTCATGAACCATTTCACTATCAAAGGCAACCTGGTTGACTGCCTGTCGAGAAGTTTGTCTCCCGCCGCAATTGAAGTCCGCGAGGGGAGAATCCATGCAATTGAAATGCTTGACGGCATTTCAGCTGACCCCTCATTGCCATTCATCAGCCCAGGCTTCATTGATGCCCATGTACACATCGAAAGTTCCATGCTGATTCCTGCTGCTTTTGCAAGGCTGGCAGTGGCTCACGGAACAGTAGCAACGGTAAGTGACCCCCATGAAATCGCCAATGTTTGTGGAATGGAGGGTGTAAGGTTCATGATTGACAATGGGAAGACCGTCCCTTTCAAATTCAATTTTGGCGCACCCAGTTGTGTACCCGCCACTGTTTTCGAAACAGCCGGTGATGTACTGGATGCTTCTCATGTTAAAGCCTTGTTGGAAAGTGAAGATGTCAAGTACCTGACCGAGATGATGAATTTTCCTGGTGCCATTTCTGGCGACCCGGAAGTGCTTGAAAAGATTGCAACGGCCAAGGCATTGGGAAAGCCGGTGGATGGACACGCGCCAGGCCTGCGTGGTGAAGGATTGAGGACCTATGTTGCAAGAGGCATTTCAACTGATCATGAATGTTTTACCATCGAAGAGGCAAAAGAAAAACTTGCCCTTGGGATGAAGATCATCATCAGGGAAGG
>CAITQQ010000365.1 GCA_903894575.1 uncultured bacterium | reverse complement strand
CTGAAATGAGCGACAAAGAAATTAAGTTAATGATTGCAGTCAACAATGCCATGGTTACAGAAAATTCGATTGTTAGACCCGGCAGCAAGGTAGCCTTCATGCCACCATTTTCAGGGGGGTAAGATGAATCATACGAATGAATTAGATCGATACCAACGCCAACTCATCCTGAAAGGATTCGGAATGGCTGGGCAACAGAAGCTGAAGCAGGCAAAGGTTTTGGTCATTGGCGCCGGAGGATTGGGGTGCCCGATCATGCAATACCTGGTTGCAGCAGGTGTCGGACATATTGGAATTGCAGACAATGACAAGGTAAGTCTCTCCAACCTCCACAGGCAGGTGGTTTTCGGCACTGAAGACATTGATTTATACAAGGTTGATGTAGTAAAAAGGAAGATGTCTTCACTCAACAATGATGTGAACATCCACACCTGGAATGAACGTTGGACCCAGGAACATTGCATGCAACATTTTCCAGATTATGATCTCATCGTTGATGCAACAGACAATTTTGGATCTAGATACCTCATCAACGATGCTTGTGTATTGTTGGGTAAACCACTTGTATTTGGTGCTGTGTCACAATTTGACGGACAGGTGGCTGTTTTTAATCAACTGCAAGCAGATGGCAGCAGATCGGTGAACTACCGTGATTTGTTTCCTCTGCCACCTGCGAATGGTGAAGTACTCAATTGTTCAGAAGGTGGAGTATTGGGTGTATTGCCTGGCACCATTGGTACGATGCAAGCTACCGAAGTGATCAAACTGATTACCGGTCTGGGAAAGACATTGTCAAACAGGCTTTGGAATTACAATGCATTAACACAGGAGGTGTTCATCATGCAGTTGGTTTCCAATCCCATCAGCCATCAACACATTCCATCTACCGAAGAACAATTTATGGCTACGGATTATGAATGGTTGTGCGCTATTCCACAGAAAGGAATCAAAGAAATTGATGTGATGGATTGGAAACAAAACTTTTCGGATCATTTGTTCGTTGATATACGCGAACCACATGAACTTCCTCGCTTGGATACCCTTTGTTCCTCGCTTGGATTGGAATGGATGGAGTTACCTTTGTCAGGGCTTGAAAATAACCTCAGTTGCCTTACTGATAGAAATGTGGTATTTGTTTGTCAGGCAGGTATGCGCAGTTTGATGGCTGCTGACATGCTGATGAAAGCAAGTCCGGATTCAGCAGTATTCAGCCTGAAAGGGGGCGTACGCATGCTCGCAGAAAAAAAATTAATTTAAAAAATGGAAGCCAAAAAAATAAAGAACATTTTCACGGAAGGGCCTGTTGAAGCTGCATTCATAGCAGACAGCATCGCTAAACATGCCACCAAGACTTCGATAGGTGGGCACAGTATTTTTCTTGGTCAGGTAAGGGCTGATGTGATGGATGACAAACAGGTAGAGGCCATTGAATACACCAGCCATGTAGATATGGCGTTGGAAGTCATGGCTACCATTCGAGAGGATATTTTTGCCAAGTATGCGTTGACCTGCATGCATGTTCACCATAGCTTAGGCATTGTGAAAGCAGGCGAAATTTGTCTTTTTGTTTTCACCTCCTCAAAGCACCGGAAGGATGCTATCGAAGCGTGTGCAGCTTGTGTGGAAAGGATCAAGGCAGAGCTCCCTATTTGGGGAAAGGAAATTTTTGAAGGAGAAGGATATCAATGGAAAATAAATCAATAATCTCATGGTTAACATCACACATAAATCGTCCACGCTGCGTCAGGCCATTGCAATGGGAATCCTCAAAGTGTCAAAACAGGAAACCATTGATGCCATTGTAAACAGGAAAGTTCCCAAAGGGGATGTATTTGAATTCAGTCGTGCAGCTGGTTTGCTGGCCTGCAAGAAAACATATGAAGTGATTCCTGACTGTCATCCTCTTCCAGTGGAATATACTTCCATTACACATGAAGTAGCTGGTTTGAGTATCATCATCAGGGTTGAAGTGCACACCGTCTATAAAACTGGTGTAGAAGTGGAAGCCATGCATGGTGCAGCCATCACGGCATTGACCATGTATGATATGCTCAAGCCCATTGACGACGCAATTGAAATTTCATCCATCAGGCTTGAAAAAAAGAAAGGAGGCAAAAGCGATATCAAATATGCATACCCGGACACTCTTAAGGTTGCAGTGATTACCTGTAGCGATAGTGTCAGCAAGGGGTTGAACGCAGACAAGAGTGGAGATCTGATTGAAGAAAAATTAAATAAGCATAAAATCACAGCGTCTCATCGGCAAGCCATTGCGGATGAGTTTGATGTGATTCAGGCTACAGCAAAGCAGTTGATTGCAGATGGGTTTCAGTTGATATTGTTCACAGGAGGAACCGGACTCTCTCTCCGGGATGTAACACCAGATGCAATCAGGCCGTTGATTGAACGTGAGGTGCCAGGTATCATGGAGGCCGCAAGAGATTATGGTCAGCAACGCACTCCTTATGCCATGCTGAGCAGAGGCATTGCAGGGTTTGTGGGAGAGGCCTTGCTCATCACATTGCCCGGATCGCCCAGGGGTGTGGAGGAAAGCATGGATGCATTGTTTCCATATATCCTTCATGTGTTCAGGGTTAGAGAAGGCGTCAGGCATGATTAAAACAACATGAGTAAATACCCAATATATCTAGATTACAATGCAACCACACCCTGTGATCCTCAGGTGTTGGAAACCATGTTGCCTTTTTTTTCCCAACATTTCGGGAATGCATCCAGCAAGGCTCATGCACACGGATGGCATGCAGAGGATGCTGTTTCGCAGGCGCGTGAACAGGTAGCATCCCTGATTGGTGCTGATCAAAAGGAAATCATCTTTACATCGGGCGCCACAGAGTCTGTCAACCTGGCCATTCAAGGTTTGGCACAGCAGCAGACTATAAGAGGGAAGCATATCATCACGGTTGCTACTGAGCATAAAGCCGTCTTAGATGTTTGTGCACACTTGCAGGGGCAGGGGTATGAGATTACTTATCTTCCTGTTGATGCGTTTGGGATGATATCACTAGCACTGCTTGAAGATTCCATCAGGAAGGACACGATACTGATAGCTGCCATGTATGCCAACAATGAAACTGGTGTCATACACCCTGTTGCTGATATTGGACGCATCGCCCAGAAACATTCCATTCCATTTATTTGTGATGCCACCCAGGCAGTGGGTAAGATTCCAGTTGATGTATATGCTGATGGCATAGACATGATGGCTTTCTCCGCGCACAAGATGTATGGCCCAAAAGGAGTAGGGGCCTTGTTTATCAAAAAAAGAAATCCGCTCTTGGACATATCGCCATTGGTTTTCGGAGGTGGTCATGAACGAAAATTGCGCAGTGGCACATTGAACGTACCGGGAATCGTTGGAATGGGAAAGGCTGCTGAATTGTGTAATTCGATGATGGCATCAGAGGCTAAGCGCATGGGTGAACTTCGTGATTATTTTTGGCAGGAAATTGGGTCTATTCAAGGCGTTAAGTGGAATGGACAAAAAAGCCATTCCCTTCCACATGTTGCCAATATTTGTTTTAATATGGACGGGGGTGATAAACTGATAAAAATGCTGTCAAAATATATGTCCGTTTCTTCTGGATCTGCATGTTCATCTGCAGCGGTTGAACCCTCACATGTCTTAAAAGCCATGGGTCTGTCAGATGCTAAAGCACATTCATCCATTCGCTTTAGTCTTGGAAGATTCACCACTTTGCAGGAAATATCCACAGCTATTGAAGAACTTAAAAAAGCTTTATTGCGTTTATCTTAATTGCGGCTTGGAAGGCTATAAATGTGGCATCATTTATCTCAAAAGTATTCAACGCTTATTGTCTGAATGACTTATTAGAGGAATTCACCCTATTTCAT
>CAITQQ010000364.1 GCA_903894575.1 uncultured bacterium | reverse complement strand
GGTGCCGATTTCTTTGTAGCTACAGCTTTTTTAGGAGCTGCTTTGGCAGGTGCTGCTTTTTTCACCACCTTTTTGGCTGCTTTCTTTGGGGCTACAGCTTTTTTAGGAGCTACTTTCTTTGGTGCTGCTTTTTTGACAACTTTTTTGGCGGCTTTCTTGGGAGCGGCTTTCTTTACTGCCTTTTTTGCTGCTTTTTTGGGAGCAACTTTCTTAGGGGCCGCTTTTTTAACAACTTTCTTTGCTGCTTTTTTAGCAGGTTTGGAAGCCGCTTTTTTTACAGCTTTCTTTGGTGCAGCCTTTTTTACCGCTTTTTTTGCTGCCTTTTTTACGGGTTTTTTAGAAGATGCCATGGTGTGATTTTTTAGAAGAGTAATGAGTTTGAATTGATTGTGTGAAAATTAGTAAATTTTCTTCATAAATAAACATTATGCTGCCTTAAATTTTTTATCCAATTTTTCAGACAAAACCTTTGATATTCCCCAAACTGCATTACTTTTGCAACCCCAATCGAAAGTTCTTTTTTTGAAAGGCTTTGGGAGTTCCGGTAAAATGCCGGGACGCTATCACCAAAAAACAATGTAATATGGCTAAAGAAATTTCTGGCTATGTAAAGTTGCAGGTTAAAGGCGGACAGGCCAATCCTGCACCTCCTGTTGGTCCCGCACTCGGTTCCAAAGGTGTCAACATCATGGAGTTCTGTAAGCAATTCAATGCCAGGACCCAAGACAAAATCGGTAAAGTATTACCGGCTTTGATCACTGTCTACACAGACAAATCATTTGACTTCGTTATCAAAACACCTCCAGCTCCAGTACAGTTGCTTGAGGCGTGCAAGCTTCAAAGTGGTTCCAAAGAACCTAACCGCCAAAAGGTAGGTAAGGTGACATGGGCTCAGGTAGAAGCCATTGCAAAAGACAAGATGCCTGATCTGAACTGCAACACACTGGACAGCGCCATGAAAATGGTTGCCGGTACTGCACGCAGCATGGGTATCACTGTTGATGGCCAAGCCCCATGGGAAAATTAATTGTTCACACCTTAAATCTTAATTAAGATGGGAATCACAAAAAAAAGAAAAGCTGTTGCCGGCAAAGTGGATGATAAGAAGATTTATTCACTTGCTGAAGCCACAGGTCTCGTTAAAGAAATCAATTGCACAAAATTTGATAGTTCAGTAGACCTTCACGTAAGGTTGGGTGTTGATCCAAAGAAAGCCGATCAGGCCGTTCGTGGAACTGTAACCCTTCCTCATGGAACTGGTAAGACCAAGAAGGTTCTCGTGCTTTGTACTCCTGATAAGGAAGCTGAAGCCAATGCTGCTGGTGCAGACCATGTAGGATTGGATGAGTTTATCCAAAAGATTGAAAGCGGATGGACTGATATCGATGTGATCATTGCGACTCCTGCGGTCATGCCAAAGATTGGTAAGCTCGGAAAGGTGCTTGGTCCTCGTAACCTCATGCCCAATCCCAAGACTGGTACTGTTACCAATGATGTTGCCACTGCAATCAAGGATGTAAAAGCTGGTAAGGTTGCTTTTAAAGTTGACAAGGCTGGTATCGTACATGCTTCCATTGGTCGCATCAGCTTCTCTCCCGAGAAACTGGCTGCCAACAGCTTGGAGTTCCTTAATGCCATCATGAAGGCCAAGCCTTCTACTGCAAAAGGAACATACATGAAGAGTGTATTCATGGCAAGCTCAATGAGCCCTGCCATTGCCGTTGACACCAAAGCAATTGTTCACTAATCGCTGAACAGATTTCAAATCAAAAAAAGCTTAATCATGAATAAGCAAGAAAAAAACGAAGTAATTGAAGTACTGAAGGGTAAATTCAGTCAGTACAACAATTTCTATATCACCAACACTGAGTCCCTCACTGTTGCACAAATCACCAAGCTTAGAAGCATTTGTTTCAGCAAGAATGTTGAAATGAAGGTTGCCAAGAACACACTGATCCGCAAGGCACTGGAATCATTGGATTCAGAGAAGTATTCAGGTGTTTTTGATGCATTGAACAATGTAACTGCCCTGATGTTTTCTGAGAACCCTAAAGAGCCAGCCTTGATCCTGAGTGCTTTCCGCAAGGAAAAGAATTCAGACAAACCTGTTCTTAAAGCGGCTTTCATCAATGGAGACATTTACAGCGGTGACAGCACACTCAAAGCCCTTACCCAGATCAAGACCAAGAATGAGCTTATCGGTGAGGTTATCGGATTGCTCCAATCTCCTGCCAAGCGTGTTCTTGCAGGTTTGTTGCAGCACCACGAAAAGCAGGCTGAAGCAGCCGCTGCTGAGTAATCAATTAGCGTAAAACCCAACGCCACTGAGGTCAAAACGTGGCATATTCATAACCATCCGCTGGAGCGAAAGCTTTGAAAGCGGTTTAAAAACTAAAAAAATGGCAGACGTAAAAGCATTGGCCGAACAACTGGTTGGCCTGACAGTAAAAGAAGTTCAAGAATTGGCTGACGTATTGAAAGCTGATTACGGTATCGAACCAGCTGCAGCTGCAGTAGTGGTATCAGCAGGTGACGGCGGTGGCGCAGCTGCTGCTGAAGAGAAAACATCTTTTGATGTAATCCTTGTATCTGGTGGTGCAAGCAAGCTTGGTGTTGTTAAAATCGTAAAAGAATTGACAGGATTGGGCTTGAAAGAAGCAAAAGACCTCGTTGACGGCGCACCTAAGCCTGTTAAGGAAGGTATCTCCAAAGCTGAAGCTGATGACTTGGTTGCTAAGCTTAAAGAAGCTGGTGCCGAAGTTGAAGTTAAATAATCAACTGTCAGACCTTAGGGTCTTTCAGCAGCTATTTGAAAAAAGCCGGATTTGTTCCGGCTTTTTTTATTGCCCAAAATGAAGCTGACGACATCTTTAATCTGTTGAAACTCATTAATCTCTGCTGCTCAATAACCTGCCTCCAGACTCCTAATAAATTTGTCCGTTTCGCCTTTTAATCATAACTTCGCAATCCCTTAAATTGGGCGCAAATCAATTTTAATTCCCGTTACAAGTGTAAAGTACTGATAGTCAGTGCCTTATTGTAGGTGTAGCAGAGGGGAATTTTCATTGTTTTGATGATATACAACACTTTAAAAAGCACATCATTCTATGTCTTCAGCAAAAGTGGCTTCAAACAGGGTGCATTTTGGCAAGGTAAAGCACCTGGCGGAAACGCCCGACCTCTTAGAGATTCAGATCCAATCGTTCAAGGATTATTTTCAGCTTGAGACCACGCCTGATAAGCGTAACAACGAAGGTCTTTTCAAGGTTTTCAAGGAGAACTTCCCCATCAATGATACAAGGAACATCTTCATGTTGGAGTTCCTTGATTATTTCATTGACCCGCCCCGTTATACCATCGAAGAGTGTATGGAGCGTGGTCTTACCTATGCAGTTCCTCTCAAGGCCAAGCTGCGCCTGAGTTGTAACGATGAGGAGCATGTCGACTTCCAGACAATTGTACAGGATGTATTCCTCGGAAACATTCCATACATGACCCCCCGTGGTACTTTTGTAATCAACGGTGCTGAAAGGGTAGTGGTATCTCAGCTTCACCGTTCACCCGGTGTATTCTTTGGTCAATCCCTTCACCCGAACGGAACCAAGATCTATTCTGCCCGTGTGATTCCTTTCAAAGGTGCATGGATGGAATTTGCTACTGACATCAACAATGTCATGTACGCATACATCGACCGTAAAAAGAAATTCCCCGTAACAACGCTCTTGCGTTCTATAGGATTTGAAACAGATAAGGATATCCTTGAGCTTTTCGGCATGGCTGATGAAGTAAAGGCGGACAAAAAATCATTGGCTGGCCAGGTTGGAAAGCGTTTGGCTGCCAGGGTTCTCAAAACATGGGTAGAAGATTTTGTTGATGAAGATTCAGGAGAAGTTGTTTCACTTGAAAGGAATGAGGTTGTATTGGAGCGTGACAAAGTATTGAGTGAAAAAGATCTTGAAACCATCATTGAGACTGGTGTCAAGAGTGTATTCATCCAGAAGGAAGAGGTGAGTGGTGATTATGCCATCATCTACAATACTTTGAACAAGGATACCTCCAATTCAGAGCTTGAGGCGGTTCAGCACATCTACAAGCAATTGCGTGGTGCTGATGCTCCAGACAATGAAACCGCCCGTGGCATCATCGACAAATTGTTCTTCAGTGACAAGCGTTATGATCTCGGTGAAGTGGGTCGTTACAAGATCAACAAGAAACTGAACCTCAACTACGCTTTGGGTCAGAAAACCCTTACGAAGGAAGATATCATTGAGATCGTTAAATACCTCGTTCGCCTCACCAATGGTAAGGCTGAGATTGACGATATCGATCACCTGAGCAACAGGCGTGTTCGTACAGTTGGAGAGCAATTGTATGCACAATTCGGTGTTGGTCTGGCCAGGATGGCAAGAACCATCCGCGAGCGGATGAATGTACGCGACAATGAGGTATTCACACCAGTGGATTTGATCAATGCCCGTACGCTCTCTTCTGTGATCAATTCATTCTTCGGAACATCACAACTTTCACAGTTCCTCGATCAGACCAACCCGCTGAGTGAGATCACGCACAAGCGTCGTATCTCCGCACTCGGACCCGGTGGTTTGAGCAGGGAGCGTGCAGGATTTGAAGTCCGTGACGTACACTATTCGCACTACGGTCGTCTATGTACCATCGAGACTCCGGAAGGACCAAACATTGGTATTATCTCAACGCTTTGTGTTCACGCAAAGATTAACGAGATGGGATTCATTGAAACACCTTACCGCAAGGTGAACAATGGTAAGGTTGAAGTCAAGAAATTGACCTACCTGAGTGCTGAAGAAGAGGATACTGCAAAGATCGCACAGGCCAACGTGCCTTTGAATGATAAGAGTGAGTTTGCTGAAGACAAAGTGAAGGCAAGACAAACCGGTGATTTCCCAATCCTTGAGCCAAACGAAGTGGAATACATGGACGTTGCGCCCAACCAGATTGTTGGACTCTCCGCTTCCCTTATTCCTTTCTTGGAGCATGATGATGCCAACCGTGCATTGATGGGATCAAACATGCAACGTCAGGCCGTTCCTTTGATCAAGCCTCAGGCTCCGATCGTTGGTACCGGACTGGAAGGAAAGGCTGCCCGTGATGCAAGGATTCAGTTGCATGCTGAAGGTGATGGTGTAATCGAGTTCGTAGATGCAAACGAGATCCATGTTCGGTATGAGCGTGACGAAGCCCAAAAGCTTGTCAGCTTTGCAGATGACTTGCTCGTTTACAAATTGACCAAATTCATCAAAACCAACCAGGAAACCTCTATCACATTGCGCCCAGCTGTATCCAAAGGACAGCGTGTGAAAAATGGCGACTTCCTTACTGAAGGATATGCCGTTAAGAATGGTGAGCTGGCTTTGGGTCGCAACCTGAAAGTGGCATTCATGCCTTGGAAGGGTTACAACTTTGAGGATGCCATCGTTATCAATGAAAAAGTGGTGAGTGAAGATCTTTTCACATCCATTCATATTTCAGAATTCGAACTTGAAGTAAGGGATACCAAACTTGGAGAAGAGGAATTGACTCCAGATATTCCTAACGTTTCTGAAGAAGCCACCAAAGACCTTGACCAGTATGGTATTATCCGTATCGGTGCACAGGTGAAGGAAGGCGATATCCTCATCGGTAAGATCACTCCAAAAGGAGAAAGTGATCCAACGCCTGAAGAGAAATTGCTTCGCGCCATCTTCGGTGACAAGGCAGGTGATGCCAAAGATGCATCACTCAAAGCCCCTAGTGGAACTGAAGGTGTTGTAATTGGAAAGAAACTTTTCCAGCGTGCCAAGAAGGACAAGAATTCCAAAGCCAAAGAAAAAGCAGCCATTGAAAAGCTCGAAGCTGTTCACGTCCAGAATGAAAAGGATATTCTTGAATTGCTGGTAAGCAAATTGCAAACCCTGCTGAAGGACAAAAATTCTTCAGGTGTTTCCAACAACTTCGGTGAAGTCATCATCAGCAAAGGTTC
>CAITQQ010000363.1 GCA_903894575.1 uncultured bacterium | reverse complement strand
TATTGAATCCCAGCAAGCTAGTCGTTGAATTTGACGAACACTGCCGGCATGAATTGGACAGCATCAATTTTCTGAGGAGTGGCAAAGAATGGTATGGAGAAACATTCGGAATCCAGGGTGGGAAGCCCTCTTCAAGGGATTTCACCCTTAATTTTTCAGGCCTTGTCTTGGGTAGTGATTTTACCTTTCATAGTGAAGTGGTTGGCAGAAGTTTTGAACAACCCAACAGGATGCAGGTCCTGCTCAATGGCCAGCCGCTTTTTGAGCATTCAACCGCCCCTTTGGTGGGCACCTTGCTAGAGCCTACTGCCAACATGAGCAGAAGGACAATAAAGGGAAAGCTGGCTGGAAATGGCCTTGTCGTTGGCTACAGGTTGAATGCAGGATCCGCCACTGCAGAAGCCTGGCTCAACTGGTTTGAACTCCATTTCAGGCGTTCGCTGGACATGCAAGGCCTCAAACAGTTGGCCTTCAGGGACCTGAAGTCTGTTTCAGCATCCGGCACTGCCAGTTTTTTGATCCGGAATGGAACAGGCATTGCCGTATGGGATGTTTCCAATCCATTGCTTCCAGGTAAATTGAAAACAAGCCTATCGGGTTCAGAACTTAGTTTTTCTAGTGAAACTTCCAGCTTGCACGAATACATTGCCTTCAATCCGGCTCAGCTTGAGGCCCCGGTCTTGCTGGGCTCAGTCGCCAACCAAAACCTTCATGGGATTGGCCAACCCAACATGGTCATTGTAGCAGACAAGTCTATGGCAACAGAGGCAAAACGCCTGGCTGATTTCCATGCACAAAAAGATGGCCTGAAGTCCATTGTTGTAGAGCCCGAACAGGTGTACAATGAGTTCTCTGCGGGAACCCCAGATCCCACGGCCATCCGAAATTTCATGAAAATGTTGTTCGACCGGGCAGGCAATGATCCTGCTGCCAAGCCCAAGTATTTATTGCTTTTTGGTGGAGCTTCTTATGTTTACAAGGAGAAGAGTTCAGGCCGAAAAAACCTTGTTCCTTCCTACCAAAGCGAGTCATCTTTGGACCCTTTGACCAGCTATGTGACCGACGACTATTTTGGTTATCTTGATGATGAGGATGACATCAATCAGAACCTTCCTGCACCATTGCTTGATTTGGGCATTGGCAGGATTCCTGCAAGAACCGTTTTACAGGCCAGGCAGGCCGTTGATAAAATCATCCAATACCACGGCAAGGCATCACTAGGGTCCTGGAGAAACAATATCACCTTGGTGGCGGATGATGAAGACTATAACATCCACCTCAATGACGCCGAATACCATGCTGCATTGATTGCTACATCATCACCCGTTTGGAACCTGAAGAAGATCTATTTGGATGCTTTCAAACAGGAAAGTGGCACAGGAGGCAGCCGGTATCCTGAAGTAAATGCAGCCATCACAAGAGTCATCAATGAGGGTACACTCATTTGGAACTACAGTGGCCATGGCAGCAGCAGCAGGCTTGCCCAAGAAGCCATTTTGGACAAGGAGATGGTGGCCTCCTGGGACAATGCCACCAGGCTTCCGCTCATCATCACCGCAACCTGTGATTTTGCTCCATTTGACGATCCATCGCAATTCTCCATCGGAGAGGATTTGTTTGTAGGAAGGAACAATGGCGCCATTGGCCTGATGACCACCACAAGACTGGTCTTCGCCTCCAGCAACCGCATCATCAACAATCATTTCTTCAAATTCCTCCTGAAAAGGGACAACATCAAAAGTTACCCCAGGCTGGGAACCGCACTGATGGATTCCAAGAATTTTACCGTGGTCAACTCTGGAGATTATATCAATGCAAGAAAATTCACCATGTTGGGCGACCCTGCCATGAAGCTGGCCATGCCGGAATATTCCGTCCGCTCAACTACCATCAATGGCAGGGCGATTTCGAAAGGGTCTGATACACTTCGCTCCCTCAATCGCTATACCATTGAAGGGGAAGTGCTTACTCCTTCCGGATTGCTGGCCACTGATTTCAATGGAGATGTATATCCTGAGATACTTGACAAGCCAACCGTTCTCAAAACCCTGGGGAACGATGCACAGAGCAGGGTTGTAAACTTCAATTCCCTGCAAAATCTATTGTACAAAGGGAAGGTCAATGCTATCAATGGCAAATTCAGTTTTAGCTTTATTGTTCCCAAGGACGTTAATTTCCAATTTGGGCAGGCAAGGGTCAGTTATTATGCCGACAACGGAACTTATGATGCACAGGGGGTTGATGAAAATCTTGTAGTAGGTGGGCTGGGCAATCAAGTGCCCAATGACAATGCAGGTCCTTCTATCATTGGTTATTTGAACAATATTCAATTTGTCAACGGGGGTATGGTCAATGAAACACCTCTGCTACTGGTTCATCTGGCAGATCCTTCGGGCATCAATCTTTCCGGCAATGGCATTGGACATGAGATTACCGCTGTCATTGATGGAAACTACCGGGAAACCATTGTGCTGAATGATTATTTTAAGGCAGCTTCTGCTGCTTCATTGAACGGAACCATCCAGTTCAGGCTTTCACCACTTTCGGAAGGAAATCACAAAATTCTCTTGAAAGCCTGGGATGTATTCAACAATTCCAGCGAATACACCCTGCTCTGCAAGGTAGTTAAGCAAGATACCATCAAGGTTACAAGGCTTTTCAATTATCCCAATCCGGTCTACCATTCAACCCAGTTCTCATTCAGCCTGGATGGGCCTTATGCTGGGGCCAGGGCAGAATTAACCATCTTAACAGTTGAAGGTCAGGCACTAAGAACATTCACCAAGACAATAAACGAGACAGGTTTGCGTTCTATCGAGATTGAGTGGAATGGCCGGGATGAGAAGGGAAACCGATTGGGAAGGGGAGTGTACATCTATCAATTGACCATCATGAGCAAGACAGGAAAATTAACAAGAAAGGTGCAAAAGCTCATTATTGTTTAACCTTAAATTCCTTAATTTAGCCAAATATGAAAAGAATTGTCAGGAATCTGTTCGGAGCTGTTGTTATGTTGTCTTGCGCAACTAATGTATTTTCTCAAACCAGCAGCATCAATGTGGTAACCTCTGCAGTACCTTTTCTAAGAATCTCTCCTGATGCAAGGGCTGGTGGAATGGGTGATCTTGGGGTGGCCACTTCGCCCGATGCCAATTCTCAGTTTTACAATGTTGCAAAATATGCTTTTGCCAAAAGCCCTTCAGGCCTGGCCATGACGTATACTCCCTGGTTAAAAGACCTTGGTCTCAATGATGTTTACCTTGCTTCACTGGCGGGTTATTATCAGTTAAGTGAAACTGAGGCCATCTCAGGATCCCTTCGTTATTTTAGCCTTGGCAATATTCAGTTCACAGACAACCTGGGGAATGACCTCAATTCATTTCGTCCGCGGGAGTTCGCGCTGGATGCGGGTTATTCAAGGATGTTGGGTGAAAACCTCAGCCTTGGTGTAGCCCTGCGCTATGTCAATTCAAACCTTGCTGGTGGGCAGGCAGTAAACGGTGTTTCCTACAAGGCGGGCAATGCAGTTGCCGGCGATATTGGACTTTACTACAGCACAGAAGCGGATGATGGCAGCGGCATCAACCTGGGTGCTGCATTAACCAACCTGGGTTCTAAAATCAGTTATACCAGCGATGCAACCCAGAAGGATTTCATTCCTGCCAACATGGCCATTGGTGGTGTATACAATTACGTCAGTAACGAGGTCAACCGCCTTTCTTTCGGTGTTGATATCCACAAATTGATGGTGCCAACGCCTCCTTCTTTGGGTGATTCAGCTGGATTGGCCAACTACAGGACAAAAGGTGTTGTTGGAAGCTGGTTCAGTTCATTTGGTGATGCTCCTGGTGGTGGTGCAGAAGAGTTGAAAGAATTCTCTTTGTCATTGGGTGGTGAATTTTCCTACAACGAACAATTCGCGGTGAGGGCAGGTTATTTTTACGAAGACAAGACCAAAGGCAACAGACAATACTTCTCATTGGGTGCAGGCTTTACCTCATCGTCCTTCGGAGTCAACCTTTCATACCTGATTCCCTCTGGATCTGGTGTGAACAGGAATCCACTTTCCAATACCATACGCTTCAGTCTGCTCCTGGACCTTTCTCCCTCCGAAAGAAACTGATAACACTGAAAATAATAGATTGCAAACGGCCTTAGGGCCGTTTTCTTTTTTCATACATTTATAAAAAATACAACATGTCTTTCAGGATTGGTTTTGGCATAGATTTTCATCAGATGGTAGAGGAAAGGGATCTTTGGATTGGCGGGGTGAAAATACCCCATCACAAGGGTGCCAAAGGCCATAGCGATGCAGATGTTTTGCTTCATGCCATTTGTGATGCCATGCTGGGTGCACTTTCCCTTGGCGATATTGGTGTTCATTTTCCAGACACCGATGCCGCGTATAAAAACATCGACAGTAAAATTCTCCTCCAAAGAACGGTTGAACTTATTTCAGCAAAGGGCTATAGGGTGGTGAACCTGGACAGCTCACTCTGTTTGGAAGCCCCAAAGATTAAACCTTATGTTAATTCCATGCAGGAAACCATTGCTGGCATCCTGCAGGTGGATGTTTCAGATGTCTCTGTAAAGGCCACTACAACCGAGAAAATGGGCTTTGTAGGCCGTGAAGAAGGATTGGTGGCATATGCAACCGTACTTCTTGAAAAGCAAGGATAGTTGTACCTTTGCAAAAATCATTTCGTTGAAGGTTAAAGTCATCAACAAATCATCCCATCCACTTCCATCCTATGCCACATCGGGTTCGTCCGGAATGGACCTAAGGGCCAATCTTTCCGATCCCATGATTCTTTCAAACATGGAAAGGAAATTGATTCCCACTGGCATTTATGTGGAGATTCCTCCAGGATTTGAGGCCCAGATAAGACCAAGAAGTGGTTTGGCCATCAAACAAGGGTTGACCTGCCTGAATTCACCTGGTACAATAGATGCAGATTATCGCGGAGAAATAAAAGTCATCTTGATCAATCTTTCAGGAGAAACCCAACAAATTGAGAATGGAGACAGGATTGCTCAGATGGTATTTCAAAAAATTGAAATGGTTGAGCTGATTGAAGTCTCATCCATTGAGGCAACAGAAAGAAATGAAGGTGGTTTTGGACATACCGGTAAACAATAAAATTTGACAATGAGAATAGGATTGCTTTTAATGGTGCTCATGATGGCTTTTGCAGCTTGCAGGTCTACCAAGCAAATCACTACAGTGATTGCAAAAAAAGACAGTGCTGTTGTAGTGGTCAATCCTGCTGAATCAGATTCGGCCAAAAGTGTAAGGGCTACCCTGGATAAAATAAAAGGCAAGAAAATCAGTTTCACCACATTTTCCTCAAAAGTAAAAGTGGAGTACAGCGATGATAAGAACAGGCGTTTCGATTTCAATGCATTCGTTCGCATGAAAAAGGATAGTGCGATTTGGATTTCCATCATTGCCGCATTAAACATTGAAGCTTTTCGGGTCATGATCACGCCGGATAGCATCGTCATCATGGACAAGATCAACCGCACCATCCAACGCAAACCGCTTTTCTATCTCCAGGAAATCACAAAGGTGCCATTTGATTACAATACCCTCGAAGACCTCATCGTGGGCAATCCGGTATACCTCGATAAAACGATCATCGCATACGCTGATCAGGGAGAAAAATTGTCCATGTCAACCATTGGGCAGGCCTTCAAGCATTACCTTACTGTCAGCAAAACTGACCTGAATCTCTTGTTCAGTAAATTGGATGATGTAGACGTAACCCGCAGCAGGACTGCAAACCTGGCCTATGGAGAATATGCAGCAGCAGGTCCCTGGATGTTTGCAGGGACGAGGAATATTTCTTTGTCCGAAAAAACCAAGCTTGATATCAAACTTGATTTCAAGCAGGTGGAATTTGAAAAGCCCATGGGATTCCCATTCAGTATTCCTAAAAATTTCAAGGTCATCAATTAACATATCATAAAAGAATAATTACCAAGATTTGCGGATGAGAAATATTTCCAACATGGCTAAAGGATTGTATGCAACAGGGTTCATTGTGCTGCTCTTTGTTGCAATGGATGGCATGTCACAGTCAAGGGAGGATCTTGAGCGGAAAAGAAAAGAGATCCAGCAAGAGATTGCTTCATTGCAAGAAGCACAAACAACGATTTCAAAAGACAAGAAGGCCAGCGTTTCACAGCTCAAACTCATTGAAAGGAAATTAAAAAGCAGGTATGCTGTCATCAATAACCTCAATGATGAAATGGATTTGATTGACAATACCATTTTCAGCAACAACAGGGAGATTTACAGGTTGCAAAAACAGTTGGATACCTTGAAGCAGCAGTATGCAAAAACAATTGAATACTCTTACAAGAACAGGAGCAGTTATGACATGCTCAATTTTATTTTTACTGCGACCAGTTTCAATGATGCAGTAAAAAGAGCAACATACCTGAAGAGTTATAGAAAATACAGGGACGAACAAGTAGTCAACATCAACAGGACCCAGAAAGAATTGGCACAAAGGATAGAAATGTTGAGTGCCAACAAGCAGGAAAAAGGAAAAGTACTCGAAGAGCAGAACAAGCAAAAGGCAATTCTCGAGGGAGAGCAAAAAGAGAAAAATCAGTTTGTTTCGAAACTGAAGGCAATAGAAAAAGAGATTGAAAAGGAAGTGGCTTCAAAAAAGAAAGTAGAAAGAAGCCTGCAAAATTCGATTGCCGCCATCATCAAAAGGGAAATTGAAGCGGCTCGCCGCAAGGCCGAAGAAGAAGCCAGGAAACTTGCTTCAAGCAATGTGGCAAAGCCGGCCGAAAAAACTCCTGTTGCTGGGCCATCCGCTTCCGCACCAGTCAGAAAGGCCAACGTCCTTGAAAATACGCCTGAGGTTACCAAGGTTTCTGTGGGATTCGAGAACAACCGGGGAAACCTTCCCTGGCCTGTAGACAAGGGAACCATCACTTCCAGTTTCGGAAGGCAGCGCATCGAAGGAACCAAGATTGATGAAGACAACAGCGGCATTACGATTCAGACCTTATCTGGAGCAGCAGTAAAAGCAGTATTTGAGGGCGTTGTTACTACAGTGTATGACGTTGCAGGAAGCCAGACAGTTACCATCAAACACGGGAAATATTTCACTACTTACTTCAATCTATCAACGGTAACTGTTGCAAAAGGTGCCAAGGTAGGCATGGGGCAAACGATAGGAAAAGCGGCAGAAAATTTTGATGGGGATGGTGAAATCTTGTTTATGCTCAATGAAGAGATGCGCTTTGTCAATCCAGAAATTTGGTTGAAAAACAAATAAGATTCAAAGGCGCTTACCCATTCAACACCTTGCCGTATAACGCCTCGTACTGGGGTACAATATTTTCGATGTCAAAAATTTTGGCTTGCATCTTCGCTGCCTTACTGAATTGATCAAGCATGATGGGGTTTGAAAGCAACAGGATGGAGTCCCTGCTCATGCTTTCTACATCACCAATTTCGCTGAGGAATCCATTGACTCCATGAGTAATCACCTCAGGAATTCCTCCAGCCCTTGAGGCTACGACTGGTGATCCTGCAGCCATGGCCTCCAAGGCAGAGAGCCCGAAGCTCTCATATTCTGAGGGCAGCAAAAACAGATCAGCAATGGCATAGATATCTTCCATATCCTGTTGTTTGCCTACAAATCGGGTATCTTCAAAAATACCCAACTCCCTGCAGAGTTCTTCTGCCATAGGGCGTTCCGGGCCATCTCCCACCAACAGCAGCTTTGAAGGAATGGTTTTGTTTATTTTATTGAAGGTGTAGATAACATCAGCAATCCGCTTTACTTTCCTGAAATTGGAAGCATGTAAAATGATTTTTTCTCCATTGGGCGCAATCACTTTTTTGAAAGCATCCATCGGCGTTTTTGAAAACCGCTTGATGTCGACAAAATTATGGATCACGCTGATCTCTTTTTGTATATCAAAATTGGTATAGGTCTCTGCCCGGAGATTGTCTGAAACGGCAGTAATGGCATCACTCTTGTTGATGGAAAATGCAACCACAGGCGCATAGGTCTTGTCTTTGCCTACCAAGGTAATATCAGTGCCATGCAGGGTGGTAATGAAGGGGACATGAATGCCTTGTTCCGCAAGAATTTGCTTGGCCATGAAGGCCGCAGATGCATGGGGAATGGCATAGTGCACGTGAAGCAGGTCTATGTTGTTGTTGCGTACAACATCTACGAGGGTACTGGCAAGGGCAGTTTCGTAGGGCGGGAAATCAAACAATGGATAGGCTGGCACCCGCACTTCATGGAAAAAGATGTTGGCACT
>CAITQQ010000362.1 GCA_903894575.1 uncultured bacterium | reverse complement strand
AGGCAGGTAAAATATTATTCCCATGTAATCCATCTGGTCAGTGAAGTGGTGGCCACTGTCAGGGAAAATGCCAATCCATTCTTGTTGATGGCCAAGACATTTCCTGCGGGAACCCTGAGCGGTGCTCCAAAATTCAGGGCCATGGAGTTGATCGATGAATATGAAAAGACAAAACGTTCCTTCTACGGAGGTGCCATTGGCTTTACCGGATTTGATGGGTCATGCAACCAAGCCATCCTGATCAGGAGCTTCCTGAGCCGCAACAATACCCTCTACTACCAGGCTGGTGCAGGCGTTGTGGCCTCCAGTATTCCTGAGAGTGAGTTGCAGGAAGTGAACAACAAGTTGGGGGCATTGAAGAAAGCTGTGCTGTTTGCCAATGAGATTAATAAAAAATAAAATCACCATATTCCTTGAAACGATTACTGGTTCTCGATAATTATGATTCTTTTACCTATAACCTGGTGCATCTCGCCAAAGAGATCATGTGCGAAGAGGTTGATGTGTTCCGCAACGACGAAATTTCGATTGCAGATGCCTCACGGTATGAGAAGATTTTGCTTTCCCCAGGGCCGGGCATTCCAGAGGAAGCAGGGATTCTGCTTCCGCTGATCAAGGCCCTTGCACCAACGCATGCATTGTTTGGTGTTTGTCTTGGTCAACAGGCCATGGGTCAGGCTTTTGGAGGTGAACTGGCCAACCTCTCAAAGGTTTACCACGGTGTGGCAACTCCCATTCACCTTGCTCAAGGCTTGTTGCCATCGATCCATCAAAATGATTGGTTTAATGGCATGGATACAACCCTTGAGGTCGGTAGGTACCACAGTTGGGTCGTAAAGCAGGAAGGCTTTCCTGCTGCTTTGGAGATTACGTCAACAGATGATAATGGAATGATCATGTCATTGCGCCACAGAAGTTTCAATGTGCAGGGTGTACAGTTTCATCCGGAAAGTGTGCTGACGCCACAAGGCAAGACAATGCTCGAAAACTGGTTGCTGAGCAGACCGTAAAACATAAAAATTCATTGATGAAACAGACATTGAATTATCTTTTTGAACACAAGACATTGTCAAGGGAACATGCCAGACAGATCTTATTGGATCTTGGCAGGGGTGCCTTTAACGAGCATGAATTGAGTGCTTTCATGACAGTCTATCTCATGAGAACGATCACCATAGAAGAACTCATGGGTTTTCGTGATGCGCTACTGGAACTTTGTGTACCCATTGATTTTGAAGAGAGAAAAGTCATGGACATCGTAGGCACAGGTGGGGATGGCAAAAATACATTCAACATATCAACCCTTTCTTGCTTTATTGTTGCAGGAGCGGGGCAGCCTGTCGCCAAGCATGGCAGCTATGGAGCCAGTTCCATCAGCGGGGCCTCCAACCTCATGGAATCTCTTGGGTACAAATTCAAGAATGACCAGGAAAAGTTGCGCCAGGAACTTGATGAAACCAACATGTGTTTCCTGCATGCTCCAGTGTTTCATCCGGCATTGAAGGCGGTGGGCCCTATCCGGAAAAACCTCAGGGTTCGCACTTTTTTCAACATGCTCGGGCCGATGGTAAACCCATCCAGTCCTGCCTTTCAGATGGTTGGGGTGTACAACCTCGAGATTGCAAGGATCTACAACTACCTGCTTCAGGGCCAAAACAGGAATTTCTCCATTGTTCATTCCTTGGATGGATACGATGAAATTTCGCTTACATCAGATGTGAAAGTGATCACTGAAGATGGAGAGAAAATATATACACCTGAGCAGCTTGGAGGCATGCAAATTGATGGAAATGAAATCTGGGGTGGTGAGACAGTGGCAGACGCTGCTGCAATATTCATGCGCATTCTCAAAGGTGAGGGCACTGCAGCGCAAAATGCTGTAGTCACTGCCAATGCTGCCATGGGATTGTTCATGACACCGGCATATTCAGATTATCCAACGGCATTTGCCGCAGCAAAGGAAAGCCTTGAAAGTGGAAAAGCATTGCAGACCCTTCAGTCACTGATCTCCATACAATCCTGAAACCAATGAATATTTTAGATACCATTGTTGCAAGAAAAAAAGAAGAAGTTGCTCAACGAAAGCAATTGAGGGGGCTTTCTGCTCTGCAGCATCAACTCCATTATTCACGTAATCCCATTTCTTTGATTGCAGGCTTGTCCTTGCCAGGTGCATCGGGCATCATTGCTGAGTTCAAACGAAAGTCGCCATCTAAAGGAATCATCAATGACCAACTTGATCCAGTAGATGTTGTCAAAGCATACCAGGAAGCAGGAGCATCAGCGATTTCCATATTGACAGACGAATTCTTTTTCGGTGGTGCTGACCAGGACCTTGAAAGGGCCAGGCCATTTCTTGATATTCCCATTCTGCGCAAAGAGTTCATCGTAGATGAGTACCAGGTGCATGAAGCAAAGGCAATGGGCGCTGATCTGATTTTATTGATTGCCGCTTGCCTGAGCAAGGAAGAAGTGGTTCGTTTTTCAACATTGGCCAGGTCATTGGGTCTGGAGGTATTGCTGGAATTGCATGACGAGGATGAGCTGGAACATGTATGTGAAACCGTTGACCTGGTGGGCATCAACAACCGCAGCCTGAAAACATTCGATGTAAACATTGAACGCAGTTTGAAGATGGCATCACAACTTCCCAAGGGAAAATTGAAAGTGGCTGAAAGCGGCATCGATGATCCTGCCCAGGTCAAGTTGTTCAAGGACAACGGCTACAATGCATTCCTTATTGGAGAAAATTTTATGAAAACAAATGA
The DNA here is from genome assembly GCA_903894575.1 of uncultured bacterium. Lineage (GTDB taxonomy): Bacteria > Bacteroidota > Bacteroidia > Chitinophagales > Chitinophagaceae > Pollutibacter. Next base: position 3,149 of record CAITQQ010000362.1, on the reverse strand, counting down.
TCCGGGAATGGCGTTAAGAACATTCAGGAACAATATTCAACTGTTGGGATGAGACTGAAAGTATGTGGCATGACCGATATCGCACAGCTGAAGCAGCTGGAAGCCATTGGCGTGGATTTTGCGGGATTGATTTTCTATCCCCAATCTCCTCGGTATGCCACAAAAGCAGGACTGACCCCCGAGTTGCTCAAGAAAGAAAAACTCCGCATCAACAGGGTAGGCGTTTTCGTAAACGAGGAACAGGATACCGTCTTGCGTACCGTGGACAAATGGAAGTTGGATATGGTACAGCTGCATGGCGATGAATCGCCCCGCTATTGTGAGCATATTTCCAATCATGTCAACACCATCAAAGCTTTCAGGATTGGCGACAATGAAAACATTCCCTACAAAACCTTTCCTTTCAATGAAGTGGTGGATCTTTACCTTTTTGACACCATGGGCAAGCAATACGGCGGTACAGGAGAGCAGTTCAAATGGGATTTGCTCTGTCATGCACCAGTTCCCAAGCCTTATTTCCTCAGTGGCGGAATCGGTCCTGATGATGTGGACCAATTGGCGCAATTTTGTAAAAATGAGCAAAAGATTTTTGCCATCGATGTAAACAGCAAGTTCGAGGTTTCCCCGGGCCTGAAAGACTTGAAAAAAGTGGAAACATTTTTTAACGCACTAAAAAAGATCAACTGATATGATAAAAAGTTTTTCAAAACCAACCGAGCAGGGTTATTATGGCGATTTTGGTGGTGCCTACATCCCTGAAATGTTGTACCAGAATGTGGAGCATCTTCGGGGAAATTATCTTTCCATTTCCAATGATCCACAATTTCAACTTGAATTCGATGCCCTGTTGAAGGACTATGTTGGAAGGCCAACGCCACTCTTTCTTGCCGAAAGGTTGAGTGAACGGTTTGGTTCTACCATCTACCTGAAGCGGGAAGACCTCTGCCATACAGGAGCCCATAAGATCAACAATACCATTGGTCAGATCCTGCTTGCCCAACGCCTGGGTAAAAAAAGAATCATTGCAGAAACAGGTGCCGGGCAACATGGGGTTGCAACAGCAACCGTTTGTGCATTGAAAGGAATTGAATGCATCGTATACATGGGGGAGAAGGATATCCAGCGCCAGGCACCCAATGTGGCCAGGATGAAAATGCTTGGTGCCAAAGTGGTTCCGGCCACCAGCGGAAGCAAGACACTGAAAGATGCCACCAATGAAGCCATCCGTGATTGGATCAATAATCCAACCGACACCCATTATATCATCGGATCGGTGGTTGGGCCACATCCGTATCCGGATATGGTTTCCAGGTTCCAGTCGGTCATCAGCAAAGAAATGCGTGCACAGTTGATGGAGAAAACGGGGTCTGAACTTCCGAAACGTGTCATCGCTTGTGTCGGTGGTGGAAGCAATGCCGCGGGTGCTTTTTATCATTTTTTGGATGAACCAGGGGTTGATATTGTTGCGGTGGAAGCAGCTGGGCATGGCGTACATACAGGAATGAGCGCAGCGACCACACAGCTGGGTGTTCCAGGCATTCTTCATGGCAGCAAAAGCATTGTGATGCAAACACCAGACGGCCAAGTGGTAGAGCCACACAGCATTTCAGCAGGGTTGGATTATCCTGGCATTGGTCCCATGCATGCGAATCTTTATACCAGCGGCCGTGCCATCTTCATGAGTGCAACGGATGAAGAAGCCTTGAAATGGGCATTTGAAATTTCAAGGGTTGAAGGCATTATTCCTGCTTTGGAAACCGCCCATGCTTTTGCCGTGCTGGGCCAATTGGGAATGAAAAAAGACGAGGTATCAGTGATCTGTCTGAGTGGCCGTGGAGACAAGGACCTTGGTACCTACATGAATGCAATGAATGAACAATAAACGAGTTGGGATATGAGCAGAATCAAAGATTTGTTTGAGCGGAAAAAAGAGAATGTCCTGAATGTATATTTTACGGCCGGGTATCCTTCACTTGAAAGCACTTTGGAAATCATGTCAGCCTTGCAGGATGCTGGGGTTGACCTGATTGAACTGGGTATGCCCTACAGCGACCCGCTTGCTGATGGTCCTGTGATCCAGGAGAGCAGCTTGATTGCTTTGGACAATGGCATGACCATTGCCAAACTTTTTGAACAGCTGAAAGGTTTTCGTGAGAAGATCCATGTGCCCGTTGTGTTGATGGGCTACATGAATCCTGTGTTGCAATATGGATTTGAAAAATTCTGTGCAGATGCTGCAGCTGTAGGTATCGATGGACTCATCCTGCCAGATCTTCCTCCTTTGGAATTTGAACAATCGCATGGCGCCATCGTGAAAAAGCATGCACTTGATTTTATCTTCTTGGTTACTCCTGAAACCAGTGAAGAAAGGGTTCGCAAACTGGATGGACTCAGTTCAGGATTCCTCTATGCTGTTTCCTCCTCTTCCACAACAGGAAAGGAAAAGAATTTTGATGATGTCATCGCTTATCTCAAACGGCTTCGTTCTTATCAATTGACAAACCCGGTATTGGTAGGCTTTGGCATCAAAGACAAGGAGACTTTTGGAGCAGTAGCCCCATTTGCCAATGGTGCCATCATCGGCTCTGCTTTCATCAAAGCAATATCAGCAGGCGAAAATCCTACATCGGCTACGCAGGACTTCATCAGTGCTGTGCTAAACTAAACCAATGAAACTTGTCATCATCAAATACAATGCAGGCAACGTACGGTCGGTTCAATTTGCTCTGGAGCGATTGGGGGTAGAACCTATGCTGACAGACGATCCTGTAGAGATATTGTCTGCTGACCGGATCATTTTTCCTGGCGTGGGGGAAGCCAGTTCTGCCATGGCCTACCTCAAAGAAAGAGCATTGGACAAGGTGATCATGGAAGCGAAACAACCTTTCCTTGGGATTTGTCTGGGCATGCAGCTCATGTGTGCGCATTCTGAAGAAAATGATACTCCCTGTTTGGACATCTTTCAAGAGAAAGTCAAACGATTTGTTGCCGACGCATCAGCACAAAAAATACCCCAGATTGGCTGGAATACCATCCATGGTTTGAAGTCTCCCTTGTTCAATGGTGTTCCCGAAAACTGCCATTGTTATTTTGTGCACAGCTATTATGCAAGTCTGGGTAATCATACCGTCGCCACAACAGATTATTGT
>CAITQQ010000361.1 GCA_903894575.1 uncultured bacterium | reverse complement strand
TGCTTCCCTGCTGTATATTGATGGCTGCGAAGTTGTATTGCACCAGGCCAAAAAGGGGTACCAGGATGAGCAGGAGAGCAAACGATTCAAAATACCGTTTGTTCTCTTTTTTTCTGATGGTTGTTGAGATAATGTCTCCCAGGGCAAAAAATACATAGTACTGGAGTATATCCATCGCAAAACCAAGGTAGATACCTTTTTGCCTGATCAAGGCCAAAGTCAGATACATCAATATCCCCATTGATATTTGCATGAATGAAGTGAACCTGAATTTTATTTTAAGGAATGCATAGAGCATGCCCACAAAAAACAGGGTATGCAAATACCAGAACTGTCCTGTTCTTCTTGGGTCAAAAATCAGCCATATATAATCGAGTGATTGATGGCTGAAATTCGTGTATCCAGAAAAAGCGACTTGTAAACTGATCTGCAGGATTCCCCAAATGAACATGGGGTAAAGGATGTTCTGGAATCTTGAGAAGTTGTATGATTTTAGTCCTTTTTTCTCCAGGCTTGAGGATAGGAAGATACCCGATGTGATAAAAAAAAGCGGCATCCGGAAGCCGAATAAAAATACATTTATATAGCCAATCATCGGGAACCGGTCAAAATTCAGACCAGCATTCAATAACATTTCGTAAGCGTGGCGATAGGTCACCAGGATGATACTGATCCCCCTGTCGTAATCTATCCAAGATTGTCTTTTGTTGTCCAGCAGAGCTGTATATGCTGCAGATAGTTTCATTGATCCCAAACATATTGAACAGCTGCTGAGTTTTTATTTATTTTTATCAGTGCAGATGATGATATTGGTCATTGTATATTCTATATCCTGCTTTCCACTCATAAGGACAAAAAGAAATGACCAATATCGATTGTTTGTTATCTTTAATTGGAGATAAAGGTGATGAAATCAGGATCAGTTTTAGAATGCATGCAATACCCCATTAGGCTGACAGAAGTCATGGATGATTTGTTCCTTTATGTGCCCATCCCTGAAATGGTAAAACCAACTTATGATGAACTGCTCAAGGTGGATGCAAGTACAGCTTTTCCTTTTTGGGCAAAGATTTGGTCATCATCGAAAGCATTGACTGGATTCCTGGCACTTGAGCCACATTGGATAAAAGGAAAAAAGGTACTGGAAATCGGGGCTGGTGTTGGTCTTCCTTCTTTTTCAATTGCTCATTCTGCCAGGGAAGTGATTGTTACAGATCATGCACCGGAAGCGGTTGAGTTGATCAATAAAAATATCAATTACTTGTGTGTCGATAATATGGCAGCCATCTGCCTGGATTGGCATGATTTTCCAGAACAAGTGAGCGTCGATACAGTTCTGTTGAGTGATGTCAATTATGCACCTGATGCCTTTGGCCCACTCTTGAGGTTGATCGGTATATTGATTCAGCAAGGTGCTGTCATTATCATTGCTACTCCAGAAAGAATCATGGCAGCTCCTTTCGTTAAGGCGCTTCAGCCGTTTATTCAACGCAGTTTCCCTCAGCCTGTTCAAGAGGTGGAAAACACATCATCAATCCGCATGCTGTTATTGTGGAAGTAGTGGTACTTCAGCATTCATATATTGTATCCATTCTCTAAAATCAACAGGACGCCCTTTTTATTCTCTGCCGAGCGTCACTATTTTACTTTCTTCTATTTCTCCGTTTGTTTTATTCAGGGTTAAGGAGAATGCTATGCTTGACTGCTTTTGAAGCGGTACAGTGAATTCGAAAGGATATTGTCTGTCTTC
>CAITQQ010000360.1 GCA_903894575.1 uncultured bacterium | reverse complement strand
ATTTCTGCTGTTGAGCTGGTAGGCCAGCTCAATTAACTGATGTGCGCCTACCACTTCTGTGGCATGAAGCCCTCCATCAATCCAGACAATGGCCTTTCCCTGGGCAGCCAGGGCTTTTGCTTCTGTTTCGGAAAGGTTCTCTGCCCTTGCCATGCGTTGTGCAATGGACTTGTATTTCTCAATGTTTTGATGGTTTTCGGGAGAGGTAATGATCATCATGAACTGGTCACGTCCTTCCTCCGTTTTTCCAATGCTTGTCAGTTTTGCCCTGTCAGATGCCTGATCCAGTTTTTTAAAGTAAGCCTCTGTCTTGCTATAGTTGGCCAGTTGATAATTGTCACCAATATTGAAGCCAAAATGTTCTTTTGGGGTTGGGATGGTCTGGGCCACAGAAATGGTGCTGATCATCATCAACACAGAAAAAAAGAAATTTTTGTTCAAAGACATGGCTGTTGTTTATGCGATGAAAAATGAATAAAAGGCGTTCAAGATAAAGATAGACCCAATAAGGGAAAATATTTCAGCAATTCATCCATGAAATTGCTTTAGAAAAGCACTGGATGCTTAAAAAATAAAAAACCTTCGCAGGTTATTAAAATATTTTACTAAATTAGTTCTGCCATATTTTTTATAACCCAAAACGATGCTTCGCTATGAGAAAAAACAGCACGTGCAGGATCCTGTACATGTCTGCCTTCAGTATGCTAACACTGATGACAGCCCAGGTTCAAGCAAAAACAATTTCGCTCTCCGGCCCCAGTTTGCCAGAGAAATTCAGCAAACCTCCAGTAGACATTGCTGGAACAGTAACCGATGCAAAGGGTAATGCCCTTGCTGGTGCAACAGTTACAGTGAAAGGGGGCAAAAACGCCATTGTAACAGACCAAAACGGAAAATTTTCCCTGAAGGGAGTTGCAGACAATGCAGTTTTGCAAATCAGTTTCAGTGGTTATATCACTGAAGAGGTGGCTGCAAAGAACGCCAAAACAATAACATTGCGTGAGCAGGTAAACCAGCTCTCAGATGTGGTAGTAATCGGTTATGGTACTGCCAAGAAAAAAGACCTTACAGGTGCTGTTGCTCAGGTAAAAGCCACGCAGCTTGAAAATGAGAATCCACGTTCTGTGCAGGATATGCTCAGGGGTAATGCCCCCGGTCTGGATGTAGGATTCAATGCTTCCGCCAAAGGTGGTGGTAGTCTGCAGGTCAGGGGTCGTGCTTCACTGACAGCTTCAACTTCACCGTTGATTGTTGTTGATGGGGTAATTTATCCTGGTGACCTTTCAGATATCAACCCCAATGATATACAGACTGTAGACGTATTGAAAGATGCGAGTTCAGCTGCAGTATTCGGAGCTCGTTCCGCCAATGGTGTAATCCTGGTAACCACAAAACGTGGTAAAGTAGGTAAGCCTGTTATCACCGTTAACTCCAATTATGCTTTCAACAGGATTTCCCGCTGGCCTGGTTTGCTGAAGCCTGAGGAATTTTTCGATTGGCGTTCAGACGTTATCTGGAGCCAGCGTGGATTTGACTCCACTTCAAAGCCGGGTATCAAGTATTGGGCTGTTGACCCCCGTAAATTACCTGCAGGCAGTATTACTGTTAATGACTGGCTGGCCCTCGGTGGTAATCCTGCAACTTCAGATCCGGTGGCTGTTTGGTTGAACCGTGTGGGTGGAAACCAGGGAACTTCTGCTATTTCACAGGAGAGTTACACCAACAACACACCGATTGATTGGGAATCATTGGTGCTTAACAAGGATGGCCGCCAGCAAGACCATACGGTTAGTGTTTCTGGAAGGGCTGGTGCTACAAACTATTATTCTTCCTACGGATATTATGAAAACACTGGTATGGCTCAGGGAGAAAAATTCAAAACGCTGAGAACAAGGTTAAATCTTGAGACCGAGGTAGCCAAGTTCCTTTCAATAGGACTGAACATGCAGTTTGCCAGCAGAGATGAGGGACAAACTCCAGTAAGCATCGGTGATATGCTGGGCACTTCACCTTTCGGTAGTCTGTTTCAGGCTGATGGTCGCTTGCGCGCCAGTGCCAATGATGACGTGGGAAACAATACAAACCCGCTGATGACTCCCTATTACGTGAAACGCATGTTGAAGTTCAATAACCTTTTTGGCTCAGTTTATGCCAAGGGTAAATTGCCTGCTGGATTCTCCTATCAGGTGAATTTCACACCTCGATTTGAGTGGGTTCAGAACTATGAGCACACCTCCTCACAGCGTCCTTTGCTGGAAAGCCGTGGCGGTATCACTTCCAGAAGAGAAGACAGGACCTACCAGTGGCAGATTGATAACCTCCTGATGTGGAACAAGAAGTTCGGTAAGCATTCGGTGGATGCAACTGCACTCGTGAATGCTGAAGAATTCTTCTTCTACTCCAATACCATCAATGCCGAAAACTACTCTCCAAACGATAACCTTGGCTGGAGTGGTGTTCAGGCAGCATCCATCAAGAACTTCAGTGCAAACGATCAGTATCAGACAGGTGATGCGTTGATGGGAAGGGTTAACTATGGGTATGATGATAAGTACCTCCTTACCCTTACTGCCCGTCGCGACGGATATTCTGCCTTCGGACAGGGTAATCCCCGTGCAACCTTCCCTTCCGCAGCGTTGGGTTGGGTAGTGACAGATGAAAAATTCATGCAGAAAACGCTCAATGTGCTTGAATACCTCAAGGCACGCGTTTCTTATGGTGAGAACGGTAACAGGGAAATTGGTCGTTATGCTGCCCTTGCTCAGCTTTCTTCAGCCAACTACCTGTATACAAGTCCAGGAGGTGTAAATGTGCCTGTAGGTGCAGTTTCCACTGTAAACATGGCCAATCCCAACCTCCGTTGGGAAAGGCAACGTTCCGTCAACATGGGATTTGATTTCAGTCTGAAAGGTGGCAAGATCTCTGGTGCTGTAGATTATTATATCCGCAATACGAGTGATTTGCTTGTAAACAGGGCATTGCCCAATATTACAGGTTTTGCCAGTGTAGTAACCAACCTCGGTAAGGTAGATAACTCTGGATTTGAGTTCAGCCTTAACACTGAAAACATGAAGACAAACAATTTTGTCTGGAGAACAAGCCTGGCTATGTGGAGCAACAAAAACAAAATCATCAGTCTCTATGGTAAAGTACCGGTTACTGATGCCAGCGGTAATGTTACAAACGTGGAGCAGGATGACCGTGCAAATGGCTGGTTCATTGGAAAGAACATCAATACCATTTGGGATTTCCGCATCTTGGGTGTTTGGAAGGTTGAAGAAGCAGCAACAGCAAGGTCATATGGTTTTGCTCCTGGTGATTTCAAACTGGATGATGTCAACAAGGACGGTAAGTTTACAGTTGATGACCGTGTTTTCCTGGGACAAACAGCTCCCAAGTTTAATGTTAACCTGAGAAATGAGTTCACCATTTATAAAAACTGGGATGTATCCTTCCAGCTCTATGGACGCTTTGGTATGCTTTCTCAATTCAATGAGGCAGCCAACGTTGATCGTTTCTATGACCGTTCTCAGTTTTACAAGCGTCCCTACTGGACCCCCACGAACCAGATTGATGACTATGCAAGGATGATGTCTTCACTGGGTTCAGGTATTGGATTGAATGTTTGGAGAAAATCTTCATTTGTGCGTGTAAACAATGTAAGCTTTGCCTACACCATGCCTAAAAAAGTAACAGATAAGATGAAGTTTCAGAGCATGAAACTGTATTTCAACATTCAGAATGCGCTTACTGTAAGTCCATGGGAATACTTTGATCCTGAAAACAAAGGATTCACACCTTCTTATGGCACTTTTGGTATCAACCTGACACTTTAATATTTAGCAGAAACATTCAAATAATTTGATATGAAGCAGAAATTAAACCGATTAACAAAATACCTGGCCTCGTTGGTCGTGGTATTGCTCATGACCCAGTCCTGTAACAAGGATTGGCTGGCGCCTAAACCACTTTCTTTTTTCTCCCCTGAAAATACCCTTGTAGACGAAAAGGGTTTCAATGCCGGTCTTGCAGCCATTGCACGTCAGGTAAGGGATGAATTTTATGGAGACGGACACCCTATCACCACTGAGAATATCTTTTCAGAAGTTGCGGTGGAAGGAACAACAGATAAGTTTGGTCCGGCTGTAAATCTCAACGTTTTGATTACACCGGATGCTAACCTGAACAGTGCCGACTTCAACAGGATCGGATGGTATTGGGAGCGTTGGTATATCGTAATCAGGCTCGCGAATACCATCACTACCCGTATTGTTGATGTAAAGGGTATTCCTGATGCTGCCAAGAATGTAATCATTGGTAAAGCAAATTTTTACAGATCCTATGCTTATTACAGACTTGTAAATCAGTTCGGTGATGTGCCTGCTACTTTCAAGGAATTGACTGAAGCCAAACTCGACTTCAAGTCTGTTAAACGTGAAGTAATCCTTCAGCGTTTGAAGACTGATCTTGAGTTCGCAGCCCAGCATGTTCCTTGGGTTGGCAACAAAGGGGATATAAACAGGGCTGCTGTTTATCACCTGCTCGCCAAAGTTCAGTTGTCATTGGCTGATTTTGATGGAGCGATCGCTTCAACAACTCAGGTAATCAACAATGGCGCCTACAAACTGATGACCAACAGGTTTGGTGTTGACGCTTCTAATCCGAATAAAAATGTTATATGGGATCTGCACAGGCGCAACAACAAGTTTGCTGCATCCAATACGGAAGTATTGTTTTCAGTGATCGACCGCTATGGTGATCCCTCTGCTACTACAACTGGTACTGTCACCATGCGCCAGGGTCTTCCTTTCTTCTCTTCTGCAGCAATCATTACTCCTGATGGAAAATCAGGTATGCTGGCTGTAAAGGCAGAATTTGATCACATGACCAATTATGGTCGTGGAATTGGCCGAAACAGGGCTACTCCTTATTCCACAAAGTATATCTGGGATGATCCAAAGGATTTGAGGCATGATACAGTTTCTGGAAACTGGATGGACATGGAAAACCTGACCTACAACAACGAAGGAACGTTGAAGGGCAAGTCACCTTTTTATGGCCAAAGACTGCGTTTGTTCGGTCCAGGCGGTACCCTTTTGGTTAGTGGTGGCGATACCATCAGAACCTGGTTCTCCTGGCCTCATTATAAGCTCTATGTTGAAGATGAAATCAGGTATCCTTTTCAAGGAGGAAACTCAGATTGGTATATTTACCGTTTGGCAGAAACCCACCTGCTAAGGGCTGAAGCCTATTGGTGGAAAGGGGATGCCGCCAACGCTGCAGTTGATGTCAATGCAGTAAGAACAAGAGCAAGATGTACTCCCTATACAGCCGCCAGGGTTGACATCGGAACCATCCTAGATGAGCGTGCCCGTGAATTGTATTATGAAGAGCCTCGCAAGACTGAGCTTACCCGCATAGCTTTCACGTTTGCCAAAACTGGAAAGTCTTACAATGGAAAGACGTACAGCCTTAACAATTTTTCACAGGCGAATTTCTATTTTGACCGTATAATGGCAAAAAATGATTTCTACAGTAAGAATATCAAAAACGTGCGCGGTGATGCTTATACCATGAGCCCATATCACGTGTTATGGCCTGTACCAAGGCCTGCAGTTCTGGCAAACAGTTTGGCTGTTTTGAACCAGAACATTGGTTATTCAGGTTCTGAAAAAAACATAGCCCCATTGGATAAAATTGACTAACAAGTTTTTTTTCTCATAAGCAATACGCCCTGCTTCTTTTGGAGCGGGGCCTTTTTTTGTCATCATTCTTCAAAATTTGTTAATTTGCCTGTATATATCCCAACACATGAACAGATTGAAAAAATTATCGCTGCTGCTGGTTGCCATGGTACTGTCTTTGGCATTCCTCCAGTTCAAAAAAATTGAGAAAGCCCCGCCGGTATTGGCTGATCCTGAGAAAATCTATACCGAAAAATGCGCTTCTTGTCATGGCGAAAAAGTAGAGGCCTTTGTTGACAGGAAATGGAAGCATGGCAATAAAAAAGAAGACCTGATCAAGAGCATCACCAACGGCTATCCAGACTTTGGTATGCCCACCTGGAATGAGGTGATTCCTGCAAAGGATATTGAGGCCCTCGCAGACCTTATCGTAGAAGGCCTGAAAACGGTTGAACAATACAGCTTTACGAAGGATAAGAAAAAAATTGAAGGCCCTGCCATTTTCAAATCTGAAGGCATGACCGTGCTTTTGGATACCGTTGTATCTGGCCTCAATAGCGCATGGGGCTTGGCACAATTGCCCGATTTGAATTTTTTGGTGACAGATAAAAGTGGAACCCTGTACCATGTTGACAACAAGAAAAACAAGACTGCCATCAAGGGTACTCCTGAGGTGTTGGCCGAAGGCCAGGGTGGTATGCTTGATGTAGCCATTCATCCGAAATACGCAGAGAATGGATGGGTGTATATTTCATACTCAAAACCCAAAATGGTGGATGGCAAGAAACTGGGCACTACAGCTGTTGTAAGGGGAAAAATAAAAGATGGAGCCTTCGTTGAACAGCAGGAAGTATTTGAAGGATATCCCTATACCACCACCAGGCATCACTATGGCTCAAGGCTGGTCTTTGATAAAAAAGGATTCCTATTTATTTCCATGGGTGAACGTGGACAAGAAAAAATATATCCGCAGGACATCACTACTGCACCAGGAAAGATTCACAGGATCAAGGATGATGGATCCATCCCTGCTGACAATCCTTTTGTCGGCAAAGAGAAGGCCATTGCTTCCATCTATACCTATGGCAACAGGAACCCTCAGGGAATGACCATGGATCCTGTCACTGGCCTGATCTGGGAAAATGAGCATGGTCCTCGTGGTGGAGATGAGCTGAACATCATCAAGGCAGGAACCAACTATGGCTGGCCCGTCATTTCTTACGGCATCAACTACGATGGCAAGCCTATCACGCCAATCAGCAAAAAAGAAGGCATGCAACAGCCCGTCACTTACTGGATTCCTTCCATTGCACCGAGTGGATTGGCTTTTGTAACCGGAGACAAATACCCCGCCTGGAAAGGAAACCTGATGGTAGGTTCATTGCGCTTCAGCTACCTGAACCGTTGCATCATGAAAGACAACAAAGTGGTAGGTGAGGAAAAATTATTGCTCAATATTGGAAGATTGCGCAACATTGAAATGGGCCGCGACGGGTACCTCTACGTAAGTGTTGAGAACCCTGGAAATGTGTTCCGCCTGATGCCGGTAAAGTAAATTAATTGATCAGTTTTGATTCAATAAAAGGGGGTTCTCAGCTGAGAATCCCCTTTGCATATTCAACACATTTGGCTACTTCCTTCACGGCGTCAGAACCTGCTGGAATGGCATATTCCACTTCGATGGATGCAGGAAATTTGTATTGTTTGTTTTTCATCAACAGGAGTACATCTTTGATGGGCGTATCGCCTTGTCCCCAGGGCATGTTGGCGGCTCCCTTGTCTTTACTGGCCCTGTCTTTCATGTGCATGCTGGTGATCCTGTCGTGCTTTGCTTCAATGAAGGCAAGCAAAGATTCCTTCGTATTCTTTCCGCCTGCGGCGATATAATGTCCGAAATCAAGATTGATGGAATTGTAGGGAGACTGTGCCAGGGCTTCATCCCAGGCTGCGTCATGTCCTTGCGTATGGTTATGGTATCCGATGTATACCTTATGCTTTGATGCGAGATCACCGAGTCGCTTGGAATGTTCGGGCTTGGTGAGCTCCAGGGTAACGGAGTTGGCACCCAAAGCCTTGGCAGCTTTCAGCGCATATTCGATTTCTCCATCAGAATTGTTCATGCCCAATGCATCAGGCTTGAAGGCATAGATGCTGACCCCGGCTTTCTTGAACATTTTCCTCAGTTCAACAAACTTGTCCATTGAAACGGACTCGCGCCACTCCCTCATTTTTTCGCTGCGCAATTTTTTATCACTGATATTGGTCGGGCAACCGGCAAATGCTTCCGCTGCATCTCCCATCAACTCAATGGCACTGACCCCGCTCTGCAGGCAATATTGCAGGATTTGTTCAGCGCTGCCGGGCATGCTTCTGAAGGAATAAGTGATCACACCCACCTGGACGCCGCCAAATTTTGAATTCGGCTGTGATGCGAGGGCAAGGATATCATTTGAAAAAAAGGCACCTGCGCTGAAAATGGCAGAAGATTGGAGGAAGGAGCGACGGTTCATGTGGTTGAATTTACCAGCCGTTAGGCTGGGGGTTGAAGAATCGTTTGATTTACAATTTAGGATTTTTTGATAAGCTATGTATATTTTTGCT
>CAITQQ010000359.1 GCA_903894575.1 uncultured bacterium | reverse complement strand
TTTAACATCCGGCAATGAGGTTGAGTAGTATCGTATATATTGAGTTGTACAAGATATTCCGCAAACCACGGACCTATATTGCTTTTGGGGCCATTGCTGCCATTGTAGGCTTGATTCAGTTGGGATTCTATGCGGATGGCGAGAGTTACATGAAGTTTGGGATGCAGTCCCTTTCTGATTCTTTTGATGTGAATGGCAATATCATGAATGGGTATTTGATGGCCTTCATCATCTTGCAAACTTTGCTGGTGCATGTGCCATTGTTGATTGCATTGGTTGCCGGAGACATGATCTCTGGTGAGGCAAACCAGGGCACGTTGAGGTTGTTGCTGACAAAGCCTGTGAGCCGGGCTTACCTGATCACAGGCAAGTTCATCGCATCATCGATCTATACCATTGTATTGTTGCTTTGGATGGCGGTATGGGCCCTTGGCATTTCCATCATGATTTTTGGCGCCGATGACATGTTGATTCTGAAAAGTGACATGGTTACCCAGGTACTTTCTTCAGATGTGATGTGGCGTTATGTTGCTGCCTTTGGTTTTGCTGCTCTCGCCATGTTGACCGTTTCTGCACTGAGCTTTTTCCTCAGCCTTTTTGCCGAAAACTCGATTGGTCCGATCATGGCCACCATGAGCATCATCATTGTATTTACCATCCTCAATACCCTGGATTTACCCATCTTCAACATGGTTAAGCCTTATCTTTTTACCAGCCACATGCTTGGCTGGAAGGGCTTTTTTGATGTGACGGTCAATGAGAGCAACGAACAAATCATTGGATCCATTGAGAATCTTCCTGCAGTGTTGTTGTCAGCAGGAGTATTGTTTTTGCATATCATTGGATTTCTTTTTGCATCTATCCTGGTTTTCAAGCGCAAGGATATCCTGTCCTGATTCAATGGTCTCTGCTTTGCCTTAAGTGAAGGGTGAAATAAATTGCTTATTTTCATTTAGTAAAACGCTCTATATGAAAAAAAGCATCTTCATCATTTCTCTGTTGTTCTCTGCATCAATCGCCATGGCCGCTGTTCGCCTTCCAGCAATCATTGGTTCACACATGGTATTGCAACAAAAGTCCGCTGTCCAACTCTGGGGATGGTCAGCCCCTGCAGAAAAAATCACCATACAACCCAGTTGGGACACTACAACCTATACCGTTGTTGCGGGAAGGGGTGCAAGATGGACTGCACTGATCAATACACCTGGAGCCGGTGGTCCATATACCATCAAGATCAAAGGCAGCAATGAATTGTTGTTGGAGGATGTGATGATTGGTGAGGTATGGGTCTGTGGTGGACAGAGCAACATGGAATGGTCTGCTGATCAGGGTTTGAAACAGGCAAAAGAAGAATCGCCCAATGCGACAAATGGCAAGATCCGTTTTTTCTATGTGCCCAAGTCCACTTCTGCCACTCCGCAGGATGATGTGTATGCAAGATGGGTCGTTTGCAATCCACAAGACATGCTGCATTTCAGTACCATTGGATATTTTTTTGGAAAGCAGATCAATGCCAGCACGGGTTTCCCCGTAGGATTGATCAACAGCAACTGGGGTGGAACGCCTGCAGAAGTATGGACCCCAGAAGAGATCATCACCCATGACCCAGACCTGTTGCATGCTGCCGAAAAATTGAGTCCCGCAGCATGGTGGCCCCATATCAGGGGGGAAGCCTACAATGCCATGATCTATCCATTGACACAATTTTCCATCGCCGGCGCCATCTGGTATCAGGGGGAAAGCAATGTAACCACACACTTCATGTACAAGCGACTCTTCACCAGCATGATAGACAGCTGGAGAAAGGCCTGGGGCAAAACCTTACCGTTTTATTTTGTACAGATCGCACCCTATACTTATGGCGACACCCATATCAACGGCGCGTTCCTTCGTGAAGCACAAACACAATCTGCTGCGCATCCCAAAACTGGGATGGTGGTCATTAGTGATTTGGTAGATGATGTAAAGAACATTCATCCCAACCTCAAAAAAGAAGTTGCTACCAGGCTTTCCAATTATGCACTCGCTGAAACCTATGGGGTCAAGGGTTTGAATTACAAGAGCCCAACCTATGCTGCACATGCTGTTGAAAAAGGAAGCATCAGGATTCAGTTCAAGGATGTGCCCACAACGCTGATGAGCAAGGGAGGAGAATTGACCGACTTTTTCATTGCAGGCGCAGATGGTGTCTTTGTTCCGGCCAAGGCCAAGATAGAAGAAAAAACCGTTTTGGTATCTGCCAAAACCGTTAAAGATCCTGTGCATGTAAGGTTTGGATTCACCAATACGGCCATGCCCAATTTGTTCTCGGCAGAAGGTTTACCGGTAAATTTATTTAGAACAGATAAATAAAAAGAAAGGAGGGTTAACCCCTCCTTTCTTTTTGTCATTGAACTTGATTACTCAATCAATAAAACCTGGTCACGCCTGGAACAGCAATCTTGTATTTGCCATCAGCATCAGGAAGTGATTTTGGCAGGGTATCCCAAGTGTATGCGGCTGGTTGAAGGTTCAGTCCGCAGTTGAGGGCCTTGTCCCACTCAACAACCTGTCCACTGTAGGTAGCCATTCTTCCGAGGATGGAGGTCATCGTGCTTTTCGCACCATTCTCTGCATCAGCAAACTTGTATTCTCCTTTGGCAATGGCTGCAAAAAGTTCGACATGCTCGTTTTGGTACCCGTTGTTTTCTGTTTTCTTGTCGAACTGGTACATGACGTTGCCTTGGTGGTCCCTGATGTTGGCAGCTCCACAGTATATTTTTCCTTTTGTTCCAATCAGGAGTTCATCCACTTTTGCTGAAGTTTTGGGGATATGACGACATTGGCTGTTCAAGATAGAACCATCGGCATAGGTAAACTCCACAAAGTGATGGTCAAAGATCTCACCATGGTCTTTTCCTTTCCTCACTTCTCTTCCACCCATTCCCTGGGCTTTTACCGGATAGCTACCTTTGAACCAGTTGATCACATCGAGGTTGTGGATATGCTGTTCAGTGATATGATCACCGCAAAGCCAGTTGAAATAATACCAGTTGCGCATTTGGTATTCCATTTCAGTTTGGCCAGCAGTTCTTGGTTTAACCCAAACACCATCATTGTTCCACCATGCCTGGGCTGAAGTGATGTCCCCAATCATGTCCTTGCGCTTGAACAATTCGCGGTAAGAGTTTTGGTAGTGGCGCTGAAGACCCACGACTACGTTGAGTTTCTTTGTTTTTGCTACTTCTGCAGCAACCAGGACACGCTTGATACCCTCAGGGTCAGTTGCTACTGGCTTTTCCATGAAGATGTGTTTTCCTTGTTTCACCGCTTCTTCAAAATGAATGGGCCTGAAACCTGGA
>CAITQQ010000358.1 GCA_903894575.1 uncultured bacterium | reverse complement strand
TATGAACTCAAGACCACCATTGATGGATTGTATGCCCTCGGAGAAGCCAATTTCAGTGAACACGGAGCCAACCGTTTGGGTGCATCTGCACTGATGCAAGGATTGGCCGATGGTTATTTTGTTATTCCTTATACATTGGGCAACTACCTCGCAGACGATATCAGAACCACTTCGATTCCAACCGATCATCCAGCCTTTGTTGAAGCCGAACAAAAAGCTTCTGAACGCATCAACAAATTGATGTCCATCAAAGGAAAACAAACCGTTGAAAGCTTTCACAAGCGCCTCGGAAAAATCATCTGGGACAAGTGTGGAATGGCCCGCAACGCAGAAGGCTTGAAACAAGCCATTGAAGAGGTGAGGGCATTGAAAGCGGAATTCTGGTCTGATGTGCGCATCCCCGGAGAGATCAATGCAATGAACCCAGAGCTGGACAAAGCCGGTAGGGTAGCGGATTTCATTGAACTGGGAGAGTTGATGTGTATCGATGCCTTGGAAAGAAATGAAAGCTGTGGCGGACATTTCCGTGAAGAGTACCAAACACCAGATGGAGAAGCTTTGAGGGATGATGAAGGCTACATGTATGTTTCCGCCTGGGAACACCAGGAGAACAATTGGAACCTTCACAAGGAGCCTCTCAACTATGAAGTGGTAAAACCAAGCCAACGCAGTTACAAATAATATTTACAAAACAGATAATCTGATCATATGCAGCATTATTCAATGAACCTTAAGCTTAGAATCTGGCGTCAAAAGAACATCAACGATCAAGGTCATTTTGAAAACTATGATGTCAACAACATTTCATCTGAAATGTCTTTCCTTGAAATGATTGATGTACTCAATGAAAGATTGATTTCAGAAGGAAGTGATTCAATTGCATTCGATCATGACTGCCGTGAGGGCATCTGTGGAATGTGTTCCATGGTCATCAACGGCCAGCCCCATGGCCCCTGGAAAGGAACCACTACCTGCCAGTTGCACATGCGCGCCTTCAAGGATGGCGATCAGATCACCATTGAGCCTTTCAGGGCCAATGCATTCCCTGTCGTAAAGGACTTGATGGTCAGCCGTACTGCTTTTGACAGGATCATTCAGGCAGGTGGTTATGTTTCTGTCAATACCGGAAATGCGGTTGATGGAAACTCTCTGCCCATTGAAAAGCAAAACGCTGATGATGCCTTTGCAGCTGCTGCCTGTATTGGTTGCGGCGCCTGTGTTGCCGCCTGTAAAAATGCATCAGCCATGTTGTTCGTTTCTGCCAAGGTATCCCATCTGGCTCTTCTCCCACAGGGTGAGCCAGAGCGCAAACAGCGCGTGGTCAGCATGATCGCACAAATGGACAAAGAAGGATTTGGAAGCTGTACAAACACTTACGCTTGTGAAGCAGAATGTCCCAAGGAGATTTCTGTGCTGAACATTGCAAGGTTGAACAGGGAATACCTGAGTGCCAATTTATCTGGAGATTAGGTCTATTCTTTAATAGATATACAAGAATGCGTTCTCAATTGAGGACGCATTCTTTTTTTATATACTTATGTATTCCAACTGAAACACTGCTAAACCAATGATATTGAATAATTTTATGACATAAATGTCATATTCATTTTATTTGAAGCAGTTATTCCAATTGTTCATCAGCCTCTTTTTTGTTGCTGCGGCATTTTCACAGCCGCTCAGCAACCTGCGTCAAAAGACAATCAGCTCAGCTGGCCAGTCCATAAGGCTGGACAGCCTCTGCATCGTACCCCATTCAGTCAAGATCAGCAATGTTAACCCATCAGATTATAGCATAGACCATCCTTCTGCCATGTTGTTTTGGATCAGGAAACCCAGTCAGCAATTGGTTTCGATTGAATACAGGGTCTTTCCATTTTCCCTTACTGCTGCAACCCGGCGCATGTCCTTCGACAGTATTTTCTACCGGTTCAATAT
>CAITQQ010000357.1 GCA_903894575.1 uncultured bacterium | reverse complement strand
TGCTGAATTCCTAGAAAAGTTGCTTAAATATGTTGATGAGCATATCGACGAACCTGATTTAAATATAAACTCACTGGCTCAAATATTTGCCATGAGTCGTTCAACTTTTTTTAGAAAAATTAAAGCGATTACAGGTACAACCGGAAAAGATTTTGTTGATTCAATAAGGCTGAAAAAAGCAGCCCATCTTCTGATTTCATCAAATATGAATATATCAGAAGTCGCATATACAGTTGGTCATTCTAATCCCCATTATTTTTCTAAATGGTTTAAAACATTTTATAAAGTTTCACCATCAGAATACATATTGAAACATAAAAATTAATTAGAAGTGCGAATCAAAAGTTTAATTCACAGATTAGTTAGCACATTTAGAAACCCTCACCTTCTCTGCATTTGAAATTTTAAGTTGAGAATTTGTAAAGGAAGCCGAAACAAATAATTCATTTACCAGATATATCAGAAAAGGGATATGCAGCGTGTCTCAAAGGCAAAAAAAATCGGTCAACCGTTGAAAGTTGACCGAAATTCGCGTTTGGTAGCCCCAAAGGGGTTGATTTCGAATGATTTAGGACGAGATTTGATTGATTTGATCGGTTACTAAGAATAAGATATTTTTCATTTTTAGTAGTTTAAAGTGAAACGTTTAAGCAATATCCAAAACTGGAACTGAAACGGGGTACTTACAGCTGCTACAAAGACTTCATCAATTGACGTTGCAAAAGATTGTGTGCAAGAAGTATTTTTGAGCCTATACCATCGAAAGGATGATCTTCAAACAACCACTTCTTTAAAAGCATACTTATATAAGGCGCTACAACACAAAATATACAACCATTATCAAAAAGTACTGACCCGAACTAAATATGAACAAGCGGCAAGTGTGGATATGAAAATTGTTGGTAATAATTTAAATGAGGAATTCGAATCTAAAGATTTGGAAAAGCAAATTCAAGAAAAAATATTAATCCTCCCCCCCCAATGCCGTAAGGTATTTTTATTGAGCCGGGAAGAACAATTACCATATAAAGAAATTGCAAAAAAATTGAATATTTCTGTTAACACAGTTGACCAACATATACAAAAAGCACTTCGTATACTAAAGCATTCAGTAGGCAGAATGGCCCAATTGTTTATTTGGGCAAGTTTAACGTTAATCGTATTTCAATTTTTCAAATGATTTTCTGAGAGGCGTTCCAATGCCTTCTTTTCATTTCACGATCAACTGAAAAACAGCTGCAGGAATAAGTTCATCAGGATGTTCAAATTCAAACGTTAACGCTGAACACTCGATTGCTTCTGCAAATTCAATCCTGTTTATCGTCTGATAGTTGTCTCTGATCTCTTGAATCAAATCTCCTCCTTCATCGAGAATTTTATAATTTCTTACGCAAAAAGGAATGACCGTTTCAGGATGCGTCAATAAAACAGATTCCAAAGGATGATCAAAATCGGTATCAAAGAAAAGTTCAATCGATTGGATCGTCTTCTTTTCATTCCAATGCAGACTTATGGAAGGATTTACATCTGCAAAATCTGCCACCCAGGCATTGGGCTGCATGGTGGGTCTTTGCACTCCATTTGACAGGTTCTCTGCACCAAACAAATCGATACCACCTGAAATTTTCATGGCGATATTCAATCCATTGGGACGACGCTGAGGTGTCCAGAACTCGAATCCCTCCACGCCGATATCATCCTTCGGATCCTGCTTGCCATAATTGGATACGGCCGGGTTGGTTTTGTTGAAAACCGATATCAGACCGGTTACACGATGATTCGAATACTGTAGCGATATGTCTTCATTCTTCAGGAAGCAAACAAAAGCATACGCGGCCTCCGGCATCTCCCTTTCAAAATTCAGGTTGATCTCTTGTTTTCCTTTCTTCAAACTTATTTTTTGCTCTGATAATACAACATCAGGTGTATGATTCTGGGGTTTGCTGCTTGTCCGGAATTGGACAGTAAGCACAGTATCTTGCACTGCTTCTACCCATGCAGTAATTGAAGGCAATTTGCCTTTCTTGAGCGGAAGCATTTGTGCTACAGCATGAACCATGGGCAACATGGGACCATTAGGTGGCAACTCATGTAAAACAAGATCACTGGAAGTCTTGATTGAAGCCAATTTGAGCAGATCAAGCCCGACAGACAATGCCAGTGTTGGAATATGATGACCAGTAGTCAACAATTCCTGTTGCAATATGCCGATATGATCATGTGCAGATAATGTGCGTGGAAGCAACTCCTTCTGTATACACAATTTAGCCGCCATCCCAACTACCTGCCCCACATGGGCACAGGTGGCCATTACCCGGGATGAACCGAATGCAACATGAGAAGAACTGATGAGCCTTCCTGCCAAAAAAAGATTGTCGACATTCTTACTGTACAAACAGCGGTAGGGTATTTGATAAACACCTTTGCTATGCCATTGGTTACAACCTGGCTTTTCAGAAAAAACCCCATCGGCAGGATGCAGATCAATGGACCAACCACCGAAAGATACTGCATCATAATGTTCCCTCTGCTCAATGATATCCTGCTGGATCAGCATATAATCACCTTCAAATCTCCTACTTTCCCTTTTTCCTGGTATATGGCCTACCCATTCCAATGTGAGATTTTCCGCTTCAGGAAATTGACCTGAATTTTTGATATGATCCCATACTCCATAGACAACTTTCCACAGTTCCCATTTTATTTTTTCTGAATCCTGAATGGTATCCAAACGTCCGCCATATTCCAGCCACCAAAGCCAAGGACCAAAGTCCTTGGTGTTGAATTGACGATACCGTGGAATCTGGGTAATATCTTTCAATGCAAAAGAAGGCGGAATGAATCGAACAGGCTTTCCGGTATCCTTGGAGTAAAAATAGATGGAATGCCCCAATAGTTCACCGTATTCTGCAGTAGGCGCAAATTTTTCTCCAAATTCCTCTGCAGATTCTGCTCCCATTCGAAATGCGGCACCAGACTGGAAAGCAACTACTCCATCTCCGGATGCATCACAAAACAAAGGGGCGTGCAAAATGTAGTGTGTCTGATTTTGTGAACAATACCCTTTCACAGCACTGATATTGTTTTCTTTCTTCTCAATTTCGAAGACTGAAGTATTGAGCAACAAAGTGATGTTAGACTCCAGGTGTACTTTTTCCAATAAGATCGTATCAAAAATGAGTGCATTGCCTTCGGGATTTCGGTAGAGGTTTTCTACCAAAATTTCATCGATCACACCTCCTTCCCTTGCCCATCGGTTGTTGTTCCCCATATGAGAAGTTGCACCCAATACCCACAACCTCACTTCGCTAGAGGCATTTCCTCCCAAAACAGGCCTGTCCTGCACAAGCACAACCTTGATTCCAGCACGGGCTGCTGTAATGGCACAACAAGTGCCCGATAATCCACCTCCTACGACAACCAAATCGGAGTACAAATTATGTTGTTGTAATCCCCTTTGCGTTGCAGCGTTTCCAATAATCATTGTCAAACTTTTAAATTTCAGCCTTCCGTTTATGTTGAACATACAAAGGAATCATTGCCAGCAGCAAAATGATTCCGGAAATTATCATGGTCAAAGATTTTGCCTCATCGGTGATATATCCCAAACCAAAAATAAATAGAGCAGTAAAAATCAAAGAGCCTCCGATAACACGCAATCCGAATTGATTTTGTTCCCTAATAGCCGCTTTTTCAAGTGCTGAAAGTGGCTTTTGTTCCGCTATAGCATCTCTCCTGTTGGCTATATAAATTGTATAATCCTTACTCTCGCTGTTTCCTTTTTGCAGGAACCATTCATTCAATGCAATAAGAAGTATTGGCAATCCCATTCCCAACATCATTTCTTCCGCCCGGGTCAATTTGAAACCAAGAGCAATCGGCAGTACTATTTTAAATATCAAATTGATGAAAAGCGTAAACAATGTAATATTCAGCGTCGTTTTCCCTGAGAGTTTTTTTGAGAACAATGCCCATAGAGAAGGGACCAAAAGAGGACCGCCTGTCACAGCTCCAATGCTTAAAATCACTTCCACGATGCCACCTGCATATGGAATCAGAAGAGCAATCATAATCATTATAATACCGAAAAACCAGGATGAAAGCCTTGCAACCCGCATGAGTTGATTTTCGCTGGCATCAGGGTTGATAATGCCTTTGTATACATCATTGGTAAAAACTGCAGAAACAACATTCAATGCTGTGTTGGCACTTGCAGAAGTTGAAAAATACATTCCGGTAAGCATCAAACCTAACAGTCCTGCAGGAAGAACCAATTGACACATATACAAATATGCGTTTTCAACATCCAGTCCTTGTAGTGACGGATTGATTGCTTTATAAATCATCGGTGGCAACATCCATACTATAGGACTAACCAGGTATAAGGCTGCAAATAAAAAACCCACCTTTCGGGCTGATTGCGGGCTGTCTACACTCGTGTAACGCTGAACAAATGTCCAATTACCGGCGATATACGAAATATGATAAAGGGTAAACGCTACAATAAACCCAATGGTATATTCGCCATTCAATAAATCAAAGAAATCAGGTGGTAAAACATGGTTCAAATTTTCAATTCCTCCTATCCTTTCAAATGAAATTGGCAGGAGTATGAACACAGAGGCTGTCAACACCACAAACTGTAAAATATCTGTAACCATTACTGCCCAAAGTCCGCCAGCAGCAGTGTAGGAAATCATTAAAAAACCTAATACGATAGTGGTTTGCATCAAGGGAAGATCCAAAGATGTACTTACCAATTTTGAAACAGGATATAAAACCGAACCTTTGATAAAAAGATTCACAACGGTAAAAATAAATATGTACACCTTTTGTACTTTCAAACCCAACCGCTGTCTGATGAATTCAGCGGCTGTCAACGCACCTGTTTTTTTCCATTTTGGAGCAATCCAAAAACCAGTTACCAAAGCACCAATACACATTGTCCACTGAATAGTAATGGCCACCCATCCATATTTGTAGGCTATACTACCCCACGCTACAAATGTACCCGCAGAAAAAAATGACATGAACAAAGAAAGCCCTCCAATAAACCACGGCACAGATTCCCCACCGGCAAAAAATGTTTTGACATTATTCCCCCTTCGGGAAAACAACATCCCTACCCCCAACACAAACAATGAGAATAAAACAATTACAGCAGTATCGAATTGATTACTCATAACCACTTTTAAGGTTTCATTTTTTGATTGTTGCTAACGGAATGGACACATTAAATGTTTCATCTTCAGAAACCTTGACAGCACATAATAATACCTTGGGTTTACCATTTTCTATATATAGCTGAGGCCTATCCAATAACTGTACCTGTTGAACACTTCCATCCTCCCAATTTAATTTAGATTTTGAAACCAAGGGCTTCTTCGCCAGTTTCCAATCTATCCCGTTGGAAGATTCGAAAAGGACCAATGAGGCTTTATTTTCAAATGCTTTTGACAAGCTATCGGGATGGGTATTGATTTTATTCAAAACGGGGTCTTTAGGGGATTTGATAAATACACTATGCATGTCCTTTACAATTGCCAGATATTTATTCTTCTGATACCATACAAATGGATCCTCAGCAGGAAATTTCACTCCCTCTTTTTGAAAAATTGGGTTAGGTGATTTTACAAATGGCCCAATAGGTGAATTTGAAAAAGCAACCCCATGTAACACCTTGCCACCAAACGGCATTTCACCATTACCTACACCCTTATACATCAAAAGATATTGTCCATTTTTACCTTTGCAAACCGTAGGGTTACTTGTCATCAAATGATCCCATTTATCAACAGAAACATCTATAACTGGTTTGTCAAATCGCTGCCAGGGGCCAAGCGGGCTTTTAGCCACGGCAACCCCTATACGCTGATGATTCCGATGGTCCCACCATTCCCCATTGCCATAATTACCCATGTAGTACAAATAATATTTCCCATCAAACTTTTGAATATTAGGATTGTG
>CAITQQ010000356.1 GCA_903894575.1 uncultured bacterium | reverse complement strand
GTAGCCCTCATTGCCAAGGGGTTCCTCGGGGGAAAGGATAAAATGAATCCCCTTTTTCCTTGGGGAATTTTCAATATTCAAGGTGAAGCCAGCAGCCTTTTTTAATTCGGCATTCAACATGTTGGCAATTTTCAGCAATTCGGGTTGATTGGGGGCAACAACAATGGCTACCCCTTGATTGACCAAAAATGAGCCAGTGCCGGGTCTCAATACTGCCGGTTGGGGGATGATGGAAATCTTGTTGGTTTGGGAGAAGGCCGTTACAGAAAGAGCAAAAAAAACGGCCAGTATCAGGGCTTTTTTCATGATTGGGGATTGAAATGGAAAGATAAATAAAATTCCACCACCCACATCAGGCTAAACAGCTGTTGCTGGAGTTAGCGGATTAGATTCAATGTAAAGGGTATCTGGATCAAAATCCAATTGATTTCCCCAGCACACAGTACCGTTTTGAACATGAAGTTCCCGGGCAAATGGTTCACTTTCCAGGGATTTGTAAATTGGATAATCCAGATATGGCGTAAAATCAAAAATCTTACACTCTCCGTTCTTAAACCGAATTTTCAATTTATTATCACCCAGATAAACTGCATTTTCAACTCTTGGATTCATCTGATTATTTTAATGGTTGTATAAATTTTAGGGGGAGTCCCACAATTGCTCTCGACCAATTCTCCATCAATTCATGCTGGTTTAGTCCGATCCACTTTACGATGAGCTTTTCTTTATTCCCAGGCATTTCTCCATCAATCCTATTTCCAAGTGGTATACTATAAACCGCTTCATAATCATTAAAGTTAACATGAATGTGTGGTAAATGGTGGGCTTTATTATCGAAAAAATACATGGAAATATAAAGTCCATGAAAAAAGCAAATTATCGGCATTGATGAACTTTTGGATGATGAACAAAGATGATATTCCCAATTTTCAAGAAAATGAGTAAAACACCCTTCTAACACCGTTTTTTTCATTTCAAAACTGATTTTAACACCACCAACAAAGGAAACTCTGTAAATTTGTCATCTAATCATTCAAATTACAACAAGTCTATATGAAACAAATTTTAAGCATTTCAGCTTGTTTGCTCCTTGCAACAGCGGCCTTTGCCCAACCCAAGGTGGTTGAAAAAGCCATTGTAAAAGTAAAAACAGAGATCATCTTCCCTGAGAATTTTGGTGGCGGTGGCGATCGCGGCGGTGGAATGGTCGTTGCTGGAAACGGTGGTGGCGGTGGCGGAGAAATGATGAGCATGTCCATGCCCCGCGAAATGGAAACCAATACTACCATGTATTATACGCCCAACTTCATGAGGGTTGAGAGCCTGACTGATTTTGGAAACAATATTGTGATCACCGACAGGGTCAGCAAGAAAACAACCACCCTTATCGAAGCCATGGGCAGAAAAACTGGCTTCGTTTCTACTGACGCAGAGGCTGAGGCGCAACGTGCCCGGATGGATTCCATGCGCAACCTGAGAAGAGATTCCCTTTCAGCTTTGGGTATCAGTTTCAAGGATAACAAACCTGAGTTGATCTATTCTGATGAAACAAAGAAAGTTTCTGGATTTACCTGCAAAAAAGTAACCATCAAGTCTATCGGGCAGAATGGCCAGGTTTCTGAAAACGTGATCTGGTACAATCCTGATTTCAAGATTTCACCCAAATCAACTGCAGCATCTGCCAATCCAGGCGGTTTTGGTGGCGGAAGAGGCGGTGGAATGTCCATGATGGGTGGATCTATTGCTGGCCTGGACCTGATCAATGGCTTCCCAATGGAATATGAGATGGTCCGCGGAAACGGTTTCAAAATGCACATGACCGTGTTAAAGGTTCAGCCTGATGCACAAATCGATGAAAAGACTTTTGAAGTGCCCAAAGGATTTGACATCAAGCCGATGGGTTCTGGCGGGGACATGATGAGGACCATTTTCAGGAATGGCAGGGCAAGTGAGAATTAATCTTCAGCACATATCTTTCAAAAGGCCGGCTTATGCCGGCTTTTTGTTTATGTACCGTATCACGTATACCATCCCCAGGTCATAGCTGTACATCCCTTCCGACTGGTTGTTGATGCGGAGGAATTTTGTGTAAAACCAGGTCGTGAATTCATCGATCGGGCCCTGGTATTGTTGCACGAAAGCCTTGTAGGATTTCAGGTCTTTGATGGCAATTGGAGACAAAGCTTTGAAATTATTTTTGGCAGCAACCGAATCACTCCTTCGCAGGGCATTGTTGGCATAGATGAACATCTCCAGGTTGGCAGCATATTTGAGGCAGCTATCCTTTGACTGCATCGCAGCCAGATACCCCATAAAATTCGCTTCACTCTCTTTTGCATATCCCAATTGGTGGGCCTTTTCATGAACAGCGATAAAGGGCAACATGAATGCAGGCATATGGGTATTGATTTGTGCCTCACCGGTAAAAGGGTTGTAATATCCGCCGTAGCCCATGTAATTGCCGATGACCCCAAAAAGAGAAGATTTAGGGAGATTGCTGTTGACAATTGAGCAATTCACATGTGTCTTGGTCTTCAAGGGTGAAGACTTGAGTTCCAATGCATATCGATTGGTTTCACGCAAAATATACTGCGTGAATTGGACCAATTCTTCCCTGGAAGGGCGTTCAACCACAAATCCAAACTGATCTGGAATGCTTTTTCTGTAATAGTTGAAGCCCCAGAGCACATGAAAAACCAGCCAAACCCAGGCCATCAGCGTAAGCAACCTCAAAAAATGGCACAATAGCATCTCTTTACCACCCCAATTTCTAAACCCCTTCACCCATATACTTGAAACAAATTGCCAAAGCCGAAGGGCTGCCCAGGCAATCACAGCACAATAGAGCAAATCTCCCACGCTGAAGGGAATCCAGCCCAAACCAAAGTGCAGAAGCCCAGAAATATAAGGGTAAACACCGTTGGTATACCAATTCTCAACACGCTGATCACTGAGCATAAACCACTGCGCAAATATGACCAAGACAGCAGCAATGAACAATGATTTATGGGTTTTGAGGAGTTTCATCAAGGCCAAAAATACGTCAAGTGGAAGGATGGAGCGTCAAAAAACTGATTAATAAGTGATTAAAACAAATTGAGAACGTCAAAGCCTCATGCATATTATTTCAATCAAAAATAATTTTGAATGAAGATTAATTTCTTAAGTTATAACTTAATTTTAATGACTATTTTTACATTGGCGAAAGTTGAAGCATTTGAAACATCTTCAACTGTTTGGAAATTGCTGCGTAATGGAAGATGTTTTGTTGATGAATTTCTGGAAGAAGTAAAGAAGGATAAAAATGTGAGACAAGAGTGGCTGGAAATGATGGCTACAATTCATGATGCTGCTTCAGGTAAACTTTTGCCCCAAAAGAGATTCAAAAAACTGACATTGGCCAAATCATTTACTTTTCAAGCATATGAAGTAAAATCATTCTCACTAAGATTATACATGATTACTGAGCATAAAACCGGCAAAATACTTGTCTGCGGAGGACGAAAGAAAACCCAAATAAAAGATGTTGAAAGACTCAAAAGGATTATAAAAGAATACTCTCACTTTAAAAATTAAATGATGTTTACCCAAGAGGAACTTTTTGAAAGCCCAACATATTTATTGACGATCTATCAGAATGAGATTTTTCGTGAGGTTCATGGCTACATGCAAGAGAAGGGTATCACCCAAAAAGAATTGGCAAAAAAACTAGGAGTGAGTGATGCATATGTCAGTCAGATTCTGAATGGAAAATTTAACTTCACTTTGAAGAAGTTGATTGAATTAGGCTTGGCGATAGGAAAGATCCCAAAAATTAAATTTATACCTCAGGAATCGGTTTCGAGAAAGCCTAAACAAGTAGATAAAGTAGCAAAGAAAAAAATTGCAGCTCAAAAAAATGCTAAACCAAGAAGAGGAAATATTGCAAAATGATACTTATTTCCATGTTTTAAATTTATAAAACATTGATTATATATATGTTATGATTTAAAAACAGCATCAAAACACTCAAACACCAAAAGAATGTCAATCAAGCCAACACCAAGAGCAGGCTATTCTTCGCATATGATCGCCATAAACGACAGGCTTTACCTTTTTATTTTGCCATTTCCCCAGAAAAACTTACTTTTGCAATCCCTTAAAAGTTCATATGTCAGTCCCCCGGGAGTTTGAGATTGCATTTGTAGGATTAAAGTCCGGAATAACGGAATTTGATTATGAATTAGGGGAAGAGTTCTTTGATGCCGAGCATCCGGTCGATTTCGAAAACTGCCAAGCAAACGTGAAACTCAGTCTGGACAAACATTCAGATTTCATGCAGCTGAAGTTCGAAGTAGGCGGAAAAGCGGCAGTACAGTGCATTCGTTGCGGAAATCCGTTGGACGTTACTCTTTGGGATGATTTCATTATCATCGTGAAAATGGTTGACAATCCAACAGAAATGAATGAAACAAACGACGATCCGGATGTTTTCTTCATTGCCAAAAATGAAACACATCTCAACATCAAGGATTGGCTGTTTGAATTCATTCAACTCAGCATCCCTACCCACCCTGAGTGCGGGGAAGATGAAAAAGGTGAAACAAAATGCAACAAGGATGTGCTGAAGATGCTGGAAGGCTTCAAAGACAACCAAGAGCAGAACGAAAATCCAATCTGGAAAGGACTGGACAAGTTCAAAGATAACTGAGGTTCACGTTCAGTATAAGGTCCTAAAAATCCTTAAAACACGTCCGAAACCCAATAACAATTGATAAACGCCGAAAGGCATAACAATAAAGACAATTAAAATAAAATAAGATGCCAAATCCCAAACGCCGTCACTCTCAACAAAGAAGCGCAAAGAGAAGGACACACTACAAGGCTGAAACCGTTACATTGAGCAAAGACTCAACCACCGGTGAATTGCACGTACGCCACCGCGCGCACGTTAGCGAAGGTAAATTGATGTACAAAGGAAAGGTTGTAGCGGAGAAGTCTCCTATCAACTAATCATCCTGGCATCACAATTATATGTTCCAACCCCTACTCAAAAAGGCAGGGGTTGGAATTTTTTATTTCAACCATTTCTAATGACCTTTATCGCATGAACATTGGTCTTGATATGATGGGAGGCGATTTCGCCCCAATTGAAGCAGTTAAGGGAATCAAGCTATTAAGAGATTCAAATTCTGGCGTGGACAACACCCAGCCAACCCTCACTTTATTTGGTGACGAAGCCCAGATTTCTGCGTTGCTCGCTGAACATGGTGTTGACATGAACGGCATCAAGATTGTGCATACCACACAGGTGATCGACATGCACGAGCACCCGACAAAAGCCTTCAGGGAAAAGCAGGATTCATCCATTGCCGTTGGTTTCGGTTATCTGGCCAAAGGACTTACTGACGCCTTCATCAGCGCAGGCAATACCGGCGCCATGATGGTGGGATCCTTGTTCAGCATCAAGGCCATAGAAGGAATTCAAAGGCCTACCATTGGCGCTTATATGCCGCGCGAAAATGGACAGTTGGGATGGTTGTTGGATGCAGGAATCAATTCGGACTGCAAACCGGAGAATTTGGTGCAGTTTGCTTTGCTGGGATCAATATTTGCTGAGCAAGTGCTCAATATCCCAAACCCTAAAGTAGGATTGATCAATATCGGAGAAGAAGAGGGAAAAGGGAATTTATTGGCACAAGCCGCCTATCCCCTGTTGAAAGAAGCAGAAGGCATTAATTTTATTGGCAATATCGAAGGAAGGGATGTATTCCTGGACAAATCAGATGTAATGATTTGCGATGGTTTCACCGGTAACATTATTCTTAAGCTTGCGGAAAGCATTCATGGCCTCACCCAAAGGAGGAATATCAAGGATGAATTCTTCGACATGTTTGAATTCGAACAATATGGCGGTGTTCCGGTCTTGGGAGTTAACAAACCTGTCATCATCGGCCACGGTATATCTCATGCGAAGGCATTCAAAAACATGATCAGCATCGC
>CAITQQ010000355.1 GCA_903894575.1 uncultured bacterium | reverse complement strand
ATTCAATTCAATTGTAAGGTTAAAATCTGTATACCATCGAAACATCTGCATTCACTGACCATAGGTTGATGCCAGGGAAGCGGAATGGACCGGCAGCACCATAAGGATCGTAGTTCCACTGAAAATTGTAGGTCCTGAGGAGATGAAGCCTGTATCCCAGATTGAATTTACCGTATTGGGTATGGTGTGTGAGCATGAATCCCCAATCCACATAATGCTTGCTGTCATCAATGAACATGGGATTGACTGTAGGATTCAAACGCAGGTAATTGATGCGGGTGTACAACATGTCTTCATTGTAAACCACCCTTTCGGCATGCAAGCCAAATGTTTCCATGCCTTTGCCTAATACAATTCCTGCAGTATTCATGTTTGAACCGGGACCAATGCCTGCACCCAAGACCTGGCCCTTGTGGGTCCAGCCGTAGCCATATGCCCCTGTATAAAAACTATAGCCAAAGGATCGGGAATAATTGGAAACCGGCGCCTGTATTTTGGTCATTTCTCCATAGAGTTGCAACCATTTATCTTTCCCGGGTAATACATAAATCTTTTTTGCCCCCGCCATCCATGCAGTTGTGTAGGCAGGACTGGTGATCAGGTCTTCCAAATCCCACCAGGAGTCTTCCCTGCCCATCTCAAAATACACCTCTGCATGAGACTCCTTGAAAAGGTATCGACCGTAGACTGAAACAATTTGATTCCTGTTCAAGCCATTCGCAGTAGGCCCTGATCCTGTCTGCTCACCACGATAGCCCAGGTAAATAATATTAAAATAATCAGCAGGATTTCTTGGCTCCCCAGGCGCCTGCACAATCCGTGTAAACCCCATAAACAATCCAGGTGTCCATTTGGGTTGATACGAGAAAGTCATGGCATTGACAAAGGTGTGGAATTTGGATGCAGCAGCAACCGGCTGGATGTCTGCGCTGATTGGAGGCCAGTTGGATGATGTGGTTGGATAAGGATGAAAGCCAGAACGCTCCAGTTTGGCGCCAACCATTTGGGCCTCAAAGGTTCCATACCGTGTTTTGATCGGACGATTGGTATGAATGGTTCCATGCCTGAAGCCAGGGGCATTGTTTCCCAACCCGATGGAGTTGTTGATGCCAGGTCCCCACCAGAGATTTTCTGTGCTGTACCCGATGGCCAAGGGGCCAAGGTGTAATTTCGCAAAGGATTGTCCGGTATTGGCAACACTGTATGGCTTGGTACCCATCCTGTCAGGATTGTCAATTCCCAAAGCCCTGAAGGGAGGATTCTGAAAATCGCTGTTCTGCGCCCACAGGTATTCAGGACGGATTTGAACTTCTAATGGGCCTGCTTTCAGGTAAACCCCACCTGATATATATTGCTGAAGACCCTTGTTGGGGATGCGCAACCCATCATTCCAGCCATAAGGATGATGCTTGTTGAATTGGGTATGGGTATAGACTGGAAGGATGGTGTATTGCAGCCGGTTCTTCCAGAATTTGTTTTCAGCCCATTTGGCATAGTTTAACTTGTCGGAAGGGAAAAGCAGGGAGTCTGCAGCAAAACTTGTTGGCCGTCTGAAAGCACGAATGGGGTCGATAGGCCTGATGTTGAAAGATACATTGCTATCGACCTTTTCCAAAAGCTGAGCTCTGCGTAAAGCATCTTCAAAATAAGGCAGGCCAACAGGCATGGATTGTGCATGATTGTATTGGAATCCGAACAACAACAGTACAGTAAAAAATAGGTTGGTCCAGTTGCAATTGACCAGGGGTATTTTTTTCAAAGCGGGGATGTTTTGTGGCCAAAGATAGAGAAACTTAGGCAGTCGGCCTTTGCCAAGCCAGTTGCTTCCACCAGGTTTTCCAACCCCTTTTGTACAATGCCAGGAGCAAATAGGTTGCCATGTACATCATGGCCCTGGGTTTAGATAAATTGGCCTTGTTTCTTAGGATAAAAAATTGGGACCTGAGCGCCAACAACTTGTTTCCAGAACGGGTCTGGGGATCCATCAGTACAAATACTTCAGGATATGGATCATAGACTGCAAGAATTCTGGGGTGCTGAAAAAGATCAAGCCAATAGGCATAATCCTCGTGGACATAAGGAGGTGGAAGCTTCTCAAAATAAAATTTACCCATCACGCGCCTGTCATACACCGCGGTACTTAATCCAATGGGATTGCCTTTCAACAAGCGGGGAAGATCCAAATGAGCAGGCATGCGAGCAGGCTGTGACATCCAGTTACCATCCTGACCCACGTAAATCGCAGCGGTATAACAAAAGTTGGCCCCTTTCGCCAGCATCAACTTTACTTGTCTTTCCAGTTTGTTTTCATCCCACCAATCATCCGCATCACAGAATGCAATCCAATCACCTTTTGCCAGCCTTATGGCTATATTTCTTGAACGCACCACACCCCTGTTTTTTTTTGAAAACAATACGCGGATTCGATCGTCGTGTACAGCCCAATGATTGGCAATTGCGTAGGTTGCATCAGTGGCTGCATCGACCAATATGATCAATTCCCAATTGAGATAGGTTTGGTGTACAATAGAGGAAATGGCTTTCTCCATTGTCCTTTCAGCCTGGTAGGCAGGCAGTATGATTGACACTGACAGACTCATGTAGTGAGCGGATTTTTGAT
>CAITQQ010000354.1 GCA_903894575.1 uncultured bacterium | reverse complement strand
CATAACAATACCAATTGGCAAGACAAGGTCTTGAGGAACAGCATCAACAAAAACTATTTTCTTAAAGTAACCGGTGGAGATAATATCGCCACATATGCCCTTAGCATTGGCTTTACCAACATGGAGGGAGTGCTCAAGAGCAATAACCTTACCAAATACAATACCAGGTTCAATGCGACTTTCAACTTTTCAAAGCGCCTGACCGGTCAAGCCAACCTCGCATTCACTTATAATGAGCAAAATCTGCGGTCACAAGGAATTGATGCAAAAACATCTCCACTTTTTGTTGCCCTGACCAAATCTCCGTTGCTGATTGCCAATGAGGTGAATGAAAAAGGAATCTTTTCTCCCAACCTGGGTGATACTGATATCTTCGGAGTCAGCAATCCATCTGTATTGATTGAAAAAGCACAGGGTACTTCAAAGAACTATCGGTTTGCCGGATCCTATACGTTCAATTATGATCTTGCCAAATCTTTGAAAGCATCGGCCATGATTGGTGTTTTTTATGATAAAAACCGGGAGAATATTTTTTTACCCCG
This sequence comes from uncultured bacterium, assembly GCA_903894575.1. Classification (GTDB taxonomy): domain Bacteria; phylum Bacteroidota; class Bacteroidia; order Chitinophagales; family Chitinophagaceae; genus Pollutibacter. The sequence continues at coordinate 3,865 of CAITQQ010000354.1, read as the reverse complement.
AAAAGGTGTAGCTGATGATACCCTGAGCAATGCCATTGCCGACAGCAGGCTGGGCACTCAGGTGAGGCGCTTGTTCTCTACCTATTTTGATGCCAAACTGGAATACAACAAGACCATCAACAATGATCACCATCTTGCATCGCGCATTGGTCTCCGCTATCAGCAGAATGCTGCTGAACAGGATTATACACTTGGTTACAATTCTGCTACAGATGAACTGATCAGTGTTCAAAATGGAGTGGGTGCCCTCAGGCAGACTGGTGGTGGCATCAATGAATGGAATTGGATGAACAGCTATTTCAGTACAGAGTATGGATTCAAGGAAAGGGTATTCCTGACCTTCAGTGCAGCGATGGATGGATCTTCCAGGTTCGGCCCCGATGCAAAAGCCGGGCTGGGCATCAGTGGTATCAGGTATGCGTTCATGCCTTCATTGGGTGCAGCATGGATCATCTCTTCTGGATCTGCCTTCGGCAATGCAGCAAGCATAGACCTCTTTAAATTGCGTGCCACGTTGAGCCGTTCCGGCAATGATGACATTGGAAATTATACTGCAAGACAAACCTATACTTCTCAGAACTTTCTTGGCATGCAGGGATTGGTTCGCTCAGGGGTTCCCAATCCATCCATTCAATGGGAAACCAGCACCAAGGCCAATGTTGGCGTGGACGTAGCTTTCTGGAATGATAGGGTGGCCATGAGCCTTGATCTCTATTCCTCCAAGACAACGGACATGCTGTTGTATGAAAAGGTATTGAGTGGTTCAGGATTTGATAACGTGTTGACGAATGGCGGGGCGATGAAGAACAGTGGTTTCGAAGCCATGGTCAACATGAGGGCCATCAACCGGTCCGCGCTGAAGTGGGATCTTGGCTTCACTTATGCTACAAACCAGAATAAAATTTTGAGTGTCCCCAATGATCAGTTCCTGACCAATACTCATGGAGCCACCATCATCACACAAAATGGTGCTTCTGCCAATATTTTCTTTGGATACAAAACCAATGGTGTTTTTGCCACATCCACCCAAGCGGTGGCATCAGGTCTGAAAACAAAAAATGCGGATGGTTCCTATTCCAGTTTCCAGGCTGGGGATGTCCAGTTTGTTGACCTCAACGGCGACAGGATCATTGACGAAAAAGATATGCAACAGCTTGGATCTGCTGCTCCACGTTTCCATGGTAGTTTTTCAAGCAAACTCTCAGTGGCAAGGTTTACCATTGATGCATTGTTTACGTTCTCTCAAGGAAATGAAATCTTCAATCAATTGAGATACTATCTCGAATCTGCCAGCGGAACGGAGAATCAACTCAACAGTGTGGTGAGCAGATGGCGCACTGAGGGGCAGGTTACCAATATGCCCAAGGCTTCTTTTGGTGACCCACGCGGAAACAACAGGTTCAGCGACAGATGGATTGAAGACGGTTCCTATCTGAGGCTACGCAACCTGACTGTTTCCTATGATCTTGCTTTCAGGGAAAAATTTGTGAAAAACGCCTCTGTATACCTTACAGGAAACAACCTGCTCACCTTCACAAAATACATGGGATATGATCCTGAATTCAGTGCCGGAAACGCTGGTTTTGCTCAGGGTATTGATACTGGATTGGATCCCTTGTTCAGGTCTGTTACCATGGGTATCAGGATTGGACTTTAATGCTCTGAAATGAGGCTTGGAAAAAATTATAATATGAAAAGGAAAAGCGATATCATGAAAATTTGTAGAATTCAAACAGCACTGCTGCTTTTGGTGGCTGTTGTTTTTTCGACTGGATGCCAAAAGGTTTTTGACATCAAACCCAAGGACACCTTGGACCAAAGCCAGATGTACCAAAACGTGTACGATGCTGATGCGGCAGTCCTGGGAATCTATGGTAAGTTCATGGGCCTGGCTGATCGCTACATCATCCTGAATGAGCTCAGGGCGGATTTGTTGGATTGCACCCAAAATGCAGACGAAAACCTGCGCCAAATCAGCACGCATGCTGTAGGTTTGGACAATCCTTATGCAAGCCCCAAGCCCTTTTATGAACTGATCCTGAACTGCAATGATGTGCTGGAGAACTTCAAAAAAATGAAGGCTGAAAACAAGATGACTGAATTGGAGTTCAACCAACGGTATTCAGATATCGGCGCACTGCGCTCCTTTATTTACCTTCAATTGGGTATACATTTTGGAAGGATTCCTTATGTGACGAGCAGTATCAAAAATGTGGATGATGTAAAAAATCCTGATACTTATCCAATCATCGGATTTGATGCCCTTTTGGATTCACTGATCAACTTCACAGAAAAACTTCCTTACAAAGATCTTTATCCTGCAGGAAGCAACCTCAACATCACGGTTGACGGATACCAGACCCAGAAATTCTTTGTGAACAAAAAAGTCATTCTCGGTGACCTATACCTTTGGAAAGGAAACTATCAGAGTGCTGCTGTAAATTACCGCGAAGTCATGGAAACCGGTACACAGGGTGTTGCTGGTGGACAGTATTACAGCCTTTATAAAGTGGGTTGGGACAGCAATGGCGATGTAGACCATTATATTTCCTATTCTCGTGCGGGTGATGCCTCAACACTGATTCAAAATACACAATGGAGGATTATGTTTGAACAGCCTTTTGGAAGCAGTGGATTTGACCGTGAGTGGGTATGGGTGCTTCCTTTCGACAGCAAGTTCAATCCTGAGAATCCATTGATCCGTTTGTTCTCACCTGTTGGGGGTAGTTATACTGTTCGTCCTTCCCAATTGGTTACCGACATGTGGAATGCTGAGACACAGAAGCCTGCCCAAGGTGGTTCCATCCCTTATGATGCGCGAGGCCAGTTGAGCACCAAGCAAATCGGTGGTCAGCCAGTGGTCATGAAATATCTCTACAACTATCTTAACTACAACTCGTTGCTTCCTGTCAATCCTTTGGCCAAAACAGGAAAATGGTTTTTGTTCCGTCAAACCCATCTGCACATGCGCTTTTCTGAAGCAGCCAACCGCTCAAGAAAGCACAAATTGGCTTGGGGATTGTTGAACAGTGGAATCGCAGGAGCCTTCCCGGCACCTGGTTCTGATGTAACCAATTTTCACAATACGCTCAATGAATCATACCCATTCAATTTTGATGCCAGGAACAGTGGAAGTACAGGCGTGCCTTATTACCGCGCCGACTGGTACAGGAACATAGGCATCCGTTCAAGAGCCAATCTTGTTGATCTTGCTATTCCTGCATCAGACAGTTTGCTGTCGATTGAAAATGGCTTGATCAAGGAAACGGCATTGGAAAATGCATTCGAAGGAACCCGTTGGCCTGATTTGCTCAGGATTGCCATCAGGAGAAATGATCCCTCATTTGTTGCTGACAAGGTGTACAATAAGTTGATTAAATCTGGTGTTTCCGCAGGTGCGGCATCCACAGCCAGGGCCAAATTGTTGGCCAGGGATTGGTACCTTCCATTCAAGTGGTAAACACCTGCTTTTTTATTGGCAAGAAAATGTGCAAGTTTTGGTTTGTTAAAACTGCAGGATCATGAAAATACAGTTGGTTTGTCTGTTTGCACTGGTCCATGCAGTGGGTTTTTCGCAGGGCAAATCATTCCGTTTTGATTTCGGTTCCAAAAAGGCTCCTGAGGGTTATATCGCAGTAACACCCAAGACCATTTTCTCTAACAAAACTGGTTATGGTTTCAGCCATCAATCTGCACCAGTGGCTGTCAGGAGGAAAGGAGATCGTCTGGAGGGAACCTATATCACCTCAGATAAACCCATTTATTTTTCAGTGCTTTTGCCCGAAGGCAATTATGATATCAAAGTATTGCTTGGTGATAAAAAAGGAACTTCTTCCACCATCATCCGTGCAGAATGCAGAAGGCT
>CAITQQ010000353.1 GCA_903894575.1 uncultured bacterium | reverse complement strand
GCTGGCTGTTTCCTTATCAGGGTTCAGGGTTTGAAGACTTTCCATTGCCTTTAGGCCAAAGGGAGTTGCGGCATTGTCCAGCCCCAGCAGATTGGCAGAAAAATTCATCATCATGTGCCCATAGGCAGGATGTTTGGCGGGTATTTCGGGGAACAACTTGCTGAAAAAAGGGGCCACAAGTTTTGAAAGAAAGCGAATGGCTCCTGCCCTCTCTCCTATGTTCATGAAACCAAGAAACAAGGTCATGATGCCTATCAGCTTGAAGGAAAGATCCACGCTATCATTGGCAGACTTGAAAATGCCTTCTGTGACGGTTTTGAAAATCAGGGGATCACCGGTGATTACCCATTTGCCTAAAGCAATGGCAAAAGCAATGATGAAAAAGAAGAACCAGATATAATTTAATGCCATTGGTCAATGATTGCTTTGAATGTAATTCCAACAAAGGATGCCCTTATCGCATCATTCACACTATCTTTGCCACGCAAAATCAAAACTATGGCATTACAGGCTGGCATTGTCGGATTACCAAATGTAGGAAAATCAACCCTATTTAACGCACTAAGCAGTGCAAAAGCACAGGCAGCGAATTTCCCTTTCTGTACAATTGAACCCAATATCGGAGTGATTACGGTGCCTGATGACAGGCTCATTGAACTTGAAAAGATTGTCAAGCCGCAAAAGGTCGTACCTACCACTGTTGAAATCGTCGACATTGCTGGTTTGGTCAAAGGTGCCAGTAAGGGTGAAGGCCTGGGAAACCAGTTCCTTGGCAATATCAGGGCAACTGATGCCATCATACATGTGCTCAGGTGCTTTGAGGATGATAATGTCATTCATGTGGATGGCAGTGTAAATCCTATTCGTGATAAGGAAGTCATTGATACTGAGCTGCAATTGAAAGACCTTGAAAGTGTTGAGAAAAAACTCTCCAAATCAGAAAAACTGTCCAAGAGCAATGATCGGGAAATTTTGAGGGGAATTGAAGTGTTAAGGGCATTAAAAGATCACCTTGACCAGGGTAAGAATGCTCGTGCTTTTGAAATCAGTGAGGAGGAAAAAGAAAAATTCATCAACGACATGTTCTTGTTGACCATTAAACCGGTCATTTATGTATGCAATGTTGATGAAAAAAGTGTTGTAACTGGCAATACATATACTGATCAGGTAAAAGAGGCGATCAAACTTGAACATGCAGAAATTCTTTTTGTCAGTGCAGCTATTGAAAGTGAAATAGCTGTAATGGAAAGCTATGATGACAGAATGATGTTCCTGACTGATCTTGGACTTTCAGAAAGTGGTGTCGTGAGATTGATACGCTCAACCTATACATTGCTTAACCTCGCCACTTATTTTACAGCAGGCGTACAGGAAGTAAGGGCTTGGACCATTACCAAAGGGATGCTGGCCCCACAGGCTGCAGGCGTAATTCACACTGATTTTGAAAAAGGATTTATCCGTGCAGAGGTGATTGGTTATAGTGACTTTACAACCCTTGGATCAGAAGCAGCTTGCAAAGAAGCAGGTAAAATGGCTGTGCAAGGCAAAGACTATATCGTACAGGATGGAGATATCATGCATTTCAGGTTCAATGTTTAAATCAATTTTATCTCATTAAAATGCATAAAAAAAGACCGGCTCATTTGAGACCGGTCTTTTTTATATAGCTGAAAAATCTATTGTGGCAAGAGCACCTGATCAATTTTGTGGTAAACGCCATTGATCGCATGCCTGTCAACTGCAGTAATTTTTGAATAGGTTGGGTTTTTAAACCCTTTCACACCCTGTGTTGCATCAACTGTTAACAGAGGAGCAGTGGGCAATGAAGCAGAGAGAAGTGTTGGCACAGGTGTTGCTGCACTGGGCAGATTGGGAGAAAAAGCGCGTGCCATCAACACGTGATAGGCAACAATTCCACGTACGGTTGCTGCGGGAAGCAATCCAAAAGAAGCAGGAGAAACAGGTAATTTAAGGGCAGTAAACAATGCCATAAAAGCTGTATTGGTAGGTGCCATCACCGTAAAATTGGCCAAGGGATTGGCCAAATAATCCTGGAAACGTGAGCCAGCAGGAACACCAGCATCAGCAGCAACAATAGCAGCCACGAGATATGACATGTCTGCTTCTCTTGAAAGGGTATCCAATAATACGCGTGTTGGAGGTGCAACAACTGCAGCGGTAACATGGATGGCTCCGTTGGCTGCATCAACATCAGGAGTAACTACCGGAATATTGTTGACCCAAACCCTATCCCCTCTCTTAGAAGGGAAATTGCTGAATCGCACCAGAGGATTTGTATTGGGTGCAGGAATGATAAAGGCAGTGGGCATCTGTACATTAGGGAAACTAGTCGGTACAGCAGATGACATCAACTTACGGCCAGGAATAACATGGTACTGAATGATGCTGGCAACAGATGCTGCTGGAAGTGCATTGATAGCAGCCAATGGAATACCCGACAGGGTAAAAGCGGCGTCACTTGGTGCAAATACAGTAAATACATTGTTCTTGTCAGAAACAGCAGCCATCAAGCCTGCTTTCGTGACTGCTGCCTTAAGGATTGAAAAATTGGGATTGGTATTCAAAATGTCTCCAATCGTGCTGCCTGCATTTGTTGAAACGATGGGCGTTGCAGATGGAACATCCTTGTTGCAAGAAGTTGATGCTACCACAACCAATACGACCAGTGGAAGGATGAACCTGAGTGAATTGTATATTTTTTTCATGATATTATTTTTATTTCAATGATTTGTACTGACCAATTAGAAAATGTTATAACCAAAGGATACATAGTACAAGCCACCGATCGAAGGATTGGCCAATGCTGTTATATAATATTGGTTGAGCAAGTTATTGGCACCCAATTTGAAAACAGAATTGATGGCTGGCAACTTGTAGCTGATCTGTGCATCAAGAACTTGGTAGGCTGGAACGTCTCCATTGGCAAGATCACTTTCATAATAAAACGCTGATTGGTAGCGATAAACGAAATTGAAACCAAGACGTTTGCTTTTACCTAAACCAGTATTACCAAAGGTTGCATTAGCCCTGTACTTTGGTGCATTGAAATAAGTGATGTAGCCGTTGGGAACATCACCCAGTTTATCAGAGGAGAAATTCGTGTTCAGATAGAAACCTTTCTTGAATTTGTACTCCAATGAAATGCCATATCCTGAAGTTTTTACAGGTGTTGGTGAATTGATGGGGAAAGAAATGATCCTTCTTGTTGCTGCGTTGATCACATCAGCAGGGCTTGGTGAACTCTTGGTTGATTGTGCTACAATTACACGCGTAATGAAATCTTGGTAATTTCCAATATATCCATAAACATCAACCAACAACCTTGACTTGGCAAGCAATCCACGATAGCCTACCTCAATAGAAGTTACAGACTCAGGATTGAATTCAGGAAGATCTTGCACTTTCAACTGTCCTTGTCCAAGGGCTGCAACAGAATAAACTGGATTGGTAGTTACCTTGTAGAAATCTTTCATGGCAGGAACACCACCTGAAAGAATTGCTCCACCCACTGCGAGGTTGATGTATTGTTGCTGTGTTGAAGGGAATCTGTACGCAGTTTGATAAGAGAACCTCAGATGATTGTCTTTTGCAACTTTAAAGAGCATGGTAGCCCTTGGTGTAAAACGACCTTTGAAATTTTCGTTCTTGTCGAATCGACCAGAAACAGTGAACTTAATCAAGTCTTTGGCAAATCCTTTTGCCAATTGCAAATACGCACCATATTCATTGATGGGGATTTTGTTGGCAGAATCAGCAAACAATGTGCCTTCAGAATTCAACAAGAATCTCCTGAAATTACCGCCAACCAATACTTCCGCAAATTTTCCAGTCAGTTCACTGAGATTGTACTGACCTTCAACAGCATAAAGATTGGTTCTGTCGATCAATCTACCACCACCTTTTGAGATGGGCTTTGACCTTACTGCATCATACAAAGATTGAAACTGTGCACTTCCTGCAACAGGTCTTCCTGCATCGGCTAAAGAACGTGCCATGTTGTGGGCATCAGTATGAGACATTCCATTCAACTTTCCACCAAGGAAAGCTTGTCCATACTCAGTATACCACTGAAGCGATGGCTTCCATGCTTCATTGAACAAACGGGTTGTAACTGTGGTGTTGTAAGCCTGACCAGCATTTTCCTGCGTGGTATATGCCCTCAACATCCAGTTCTTATGCTTGAATTCAAGTTTGTACTGACCCAGTTTCAGGTCAAGGATGGAGTAACGCTCACTACCAGTGTAAACAGTATTTCCAGTACCCCAATTGGCAGAAAGAATAGCCTCAATGGAATTGGTAAGCTTATAATTCAAGGAACCACCCAATTTAAAATTAATGGTATTAGGATTGGTAACATCTTTTTCGGAGTATCCTGTCCTGGAAACAAGGTTTGGAGTCCCAGTCAATGTAGAAATATAAGGGGCCAAGAAAGGTGCCTGACCTGCAATACCATTGAGGACAAGGTTCAAATCCAGGTTGGTTTCATCACCATAAACGTTCAAACCATCATAGTTGGGGTCAGTGCTGCGTGTTCCAGGAGTAAATTTGTTGAAATTGCTACCGGCAGCCCTGTTGACATTTCTGCTGTCAGCAGCAAGCCAATCTTTTGCTTGAATGATACCAGCAGTAAACTTATAGGCAAACCTGTCAGAAACTTTTTTGGCATAGCGAACATCCCAATTATAATAAGGGGCAGGATCACGGTATTTACCATCTGTGTGCATGATGCCATTCTTCATTTGGAATGAAAGACCTTGATATTTGAAAGGATCCTTGCTGTTGATCAACAAAGTACCGTTCATTCCACCTGGGCCATACAATGCAGATGAGGCACCTTGCAAAAGCTCCATGCTTTCAACATCGAGTTCATTGAGTGCTGCTATGCTTCCCACAGAAAAGTTCAAACCAGGCGCTTGATTGTCCATTCCATCAACAATCTGTGTAAACCTTGTATTACCACTACCAGCAAAACCTCTTGTAGTAACAGTTTTAAAAGTTAAACTTGATGCAACCATGTCGACACCTTTCAGGTTTGTGGCCATGTCAAAATAATCTGCAGATGGTGAATTCCTGATGGAAGCAAGGCTCACTCGTTCGATAGAAACAGGAGATTCAAGGATTTTTGTTGGGGTTCTTGTTGCAGAAACAACAACCTCCTCACCCAAAGTAGATGAAGGATTCAGTGAAACGGATTTCATTTCACCGGCGGCAGCAACACTCACTTCAGTGATACCAAAACCAATGGAAGAAAAAAGGACACTCACGGGAAACTTGGTATTTGAAGGCAAGCTGAGCCTGAAATTACCTTTGTTGTCGGTAAAAGTTCCATTGGAGTTTCCCTTCAGGGTAACAGAAACTGAGCCGAGGTTCTCTCCCCCAATAGCGCTCTTCACATTTCCGGTTATAATTACATTTTGCGCGTTAACAATAGCCGGCAGCATCATCAACAGCAAAGCTGCAAAGCAAGCTAATCTTTTCATAAGCAGTAGTTTTGATCAAATTTTGGCCAAAATAGGCATTGTTAATATCATTAACAAATTTTGAAACAACTAAAAAAGCCTAATGTTCGGACTGTTTAAAATTGGAAGTTTCAACCGCTGAATCTAATTTAGTGGCATGAACCAATTTAATTTTCCTTCGCAAACAGCTTTTTATTCAGGCAAAGTGAGGGATGTATACACAATTCGTGATCAATACCTGGTCATGGTGGCCAGCAACAGGATATCTGCTTTCGATGTTATTTTGCCAAGGCCAATACCTTATAAAGGTCAGGTTTTGAATCAAATAGCAGCATATATGTTAAGCAATACCAAAGATATTTGTCCCAATTGGCTCATTGACGTACCTGCTCCCAATGCATCCATTGGCCATCTTTGCATTCCCTTTAAAATAGAAATGGTGGTCAGGGGTAACCTTGTTGGTCATTCCTGGAGAACATATCAGACTGGCAGAATACTGTGTGGCCAAACCATGCCAGATGGCCTGATGGAAAATGATTTTTTCCCAACACCATTGATCACTCCTTCAACAAAAGCGGCTGCAGGTCATGATGAAGACATCAGCGAAGCTGAAATTATTGCACAGGGATTGGCAACTTCAGAGGAATGGGAAGTACTGAAAAAATACACCTTGGCCTTGTTTGAAAGAGGTAAAGGCATTGCTGCCAAACAGGGGCTCATACTGGCAGATACCAAATATGAGTTTGGAAAGCATGGCGATCAGATTGTATTGATGGATGAAATTCATACACCCGATTCATCAAGGTATTTCTTTGCTGAAGGATTTGAAGAAAGACAATCCAAAGGGGAAAGACAGCTACAATTGAGCAAAGAGTTTGTCAGAGAATGGTTGATGGCCAATGGATTTATGGGCAAAGAAGGCCAATCCGTCCCTGAAATGTCTGATGAGTGGATCAAGACCATCTCAGGAAGATACATTGAATTGTATGAAAAACTGATTGGTCAGGCCTTTATTCCTGCAGAGATCTCCGATCAGGAAACCTATGACAGGGTTGTTACAGCATTGAATTCACTTCCTTAGGATGTTTTATTTTCCCGGGAAATGGCATTGATCCTTTGCTTGGACTTGTTGAATATATTTCTTCCCTTGTCCAGTCCCTTCCTGGCTTCTTTCTGCTCCTGTTCTGGCAATTGGGTGATTTCAAGACATTCATTACTACAACAACCACTGAGCGCAGTCTTGCATGCCTCACACTGGATGAAAAGCAAATGACAGCTGCTGTTTTTACAATTCACGTGTTCATCACATGCTTTGCCACAAATATGACAATTGGAGATGACATCTTCTGTAATCCGTTCACCAAGCCGTTCATCAAAGACAAAGTTTTTTCCAATAAAATTATTTTCCAGTCCATTTTCACGAACTTGGTTGATATAATTGATGATTCCCCCCTCAAGGTGAAATACATTCTTAAATCCTTTGTGAAGCATCCAGGCACTCGCTTTTTCACAACGAATGCCACCCGTGCAATACATGATGATGGGTCGTTCTTTCTCCTTTTCAAACATGTCTGAAGCCATGGGCAATTGTTCCCTGAACGTATCACTGGGAATTTCAATGGCATCCTTGAACCTACCCACTTCATATTCATAGTGATTGCGCATATCAATCACCATAGTATTGGGGTCTTTCACCATTTCATTGAAAGATTGAGCGTTTACATATTGTCCTTTATTTTCCATTGAAAATGCTGGGTCTTCAATACCATCAGCAACAATTTTCTTCCGAACTTTTATATCAAGTACATAAAAGGAGTTTCCTTTTTCTTCTACTGCCTTGTTCAACCTTAAGCCATTCAAGGCTGGAAAACTGTATAGAAATGATTTAAGAGATTCAAAATGCTGCGCCGGACAATTGATTTGTGCATTGATGCCCTCCTCAGCTATGTAAATGCGACCAAAAACACCCAATTGGCTGAGTTGGCGATACCATTCATCCCTCATTTTTGAAGGGTCCAGAATAGGAAAATAGCAATAAAATGAAACTGTATTCTTGGGTGTAGGATCAAGTTCTGCCCGTTCCTTCAAGACTTGCCTTGAAACCCTGTTGTGTAGTGTAGCCATAGCTGATTTTAATTCCTGGTGATGTTGGAAATTCGGTTGCAGGCCGAACAAAATCCGAAACAGAGTAAAATTAATAAAAAGGATTGATGCCTTGTCAGTTATCCGTGAAAAGAGAAGAGAAACCTTTTATCCCTAACCTAACCCCATGTGTTGAACCCAACGATTGTCCATGACCCTTTATATAATCAAAACGCAGCAATTTGAAGATATTGTCAATGCCCAAAAATAACTCCTGGTAGTTCCTGTTTTTCAACATGATCATGTTTGTACCTGTAACAAGACGTAAATTTAGTTTCTTGATGATCGGGATCTTGTTGGTCAACAAACCATTGAGCTTGTATTCTGCATGGAACTCTCCAAAAAATCTTTCTTTGTTTGAGAATGCATAGAATGGGGCCACCTGAAAACTTTCCACATAAGAAGTAGCTTTCCTGGTCAAGTTCCCGATAAAATGATTGTAATCCGGCAACGCCACACGCGCTTTATTCAAGAATCCACCTGTTTGAATTTTATATTTGAATTCTCCACCAATCTTAAGGTTTATATCTCCTGTTATCGAGAACCTCCATTTTCCAAACTTCGAATCTTTATCAGACAGTCCGCTGATGGCAGTAGAATATTGAAAGCTGAATACCGGAGATCTTGAAAAAGAATTTACCTGACCATCAGGTAATTCAACATACCTGGCACCAGGCCTGAAGCGGAACCTAATGGATGCTACAAGAGATTGATGGGCCACCAATGGCCCGGTTCCTGATTCAATGGGGTAATTGGGCGAAATGTTTATCAACCTGCTTTTGTCACCCCAAATATTTACTGTGTCAGCATTTGTCAATGGCTTCCTGTTCTGGTATTGAATGCTTGCATCCATGTCAAAACCATGACCTAAACCTCTGAAATAACCTGCTTGAATAAAATTTGCCTGGTATAGTTTCATGTAATTAGACCCGTCAAACAAGGTTGATACGGTATTCATGATCTGAGGAATGGGGTTGGCATTGTTGAACTGAAAAACCTTTTTACCCATCGACAAAGAAACCCTGTTCACAAATTTTTTACCATACCTGAATGAACCTGAGAAGTAAGCATTGAGCTGATGATTTGAAGTGCCATACCTCAAAACTGGAGTGAATGAAATTTGCCTTCTTCCTGTTAAACCTTTTTCGAAGGTGGCAGATCCTTGTAATGCCCATCCCTCCACAGTATTAAAACTCATTGATTTGAGCAGTGGATCAAATGACAAGGATGTCTGGTTGGATCTTTTTATGAATCGCGGACCATTGATCAACACACCCAAGCCAGTGATGCGATTCTGTATCTTATCCAGTGAGTCAAGGTATTGGGGATCCTCTCTCCTCTTTTCGAGTGAATCTTTTTTTCTGAAATCTTCGATTTCTTCATTCAACAACGGAATGGGCCTGGACGCATCCCAAAATGATGAATTTCGTTTATTGGACAGTGAGTCAAATTTCAGTATCGTTCTTCCAAACTGTTTTTTATCAAATACTGGATCAATAACATGTTTAGTGTAAATAGTTGAAAAATATCCTGATGCTGCAAAACCCAAAAAGTTCACTTCAGGAAAAATGGTTTGTGTCGCCACCATCCATGTAGTTCTATTGATGGGGTTGTATTGTTGCTCAATACGGATCTTGTCAGCAAACTCCAACTGTGATTCCTTATCAATCGAAAGGTTCACTGAATGGATGTTCCAACTATTCTCAATGATTTGGATGTAGCCACTAAAAAGGGGCTCCCATTTTCGTCGGGGTATTACCTGAATCTTGTTGACCTGGTATCCATTTTCAAAAAATACACCAAGATATTTGTATCGATAGTATGCAAGAGCTCCTTCTGCAATCGGAGAAACAAAACCCCTGGGATTGAAAGTTTTGGGGAGAGAAACGATATTGTCATAAAAGGAAATCAGGATTGGATTCGCCAATCCCAGTCCATTTGTTTGACCACTGACCCTTGTTGACTTTACGAGAACCCGAAGATCATCTGGTTGCCGGAAGGCAATGTCTGAGATGGATTCTGAGAGAAATATGATTTTGTTTTTTGAACTGTCCCCATCTTCAAAATCAACGGGTTGACCCAAAAAATTATCAGGGAAATCGACTGTCCTGATCAGCCCTTTCAAATAGGCTTCGCAGGTATATCCATCAACCTGAGTCTGGAAAAACTTACGCTGTTTGATGGCATTGCGGATAATTTCATAGGCTGGATCCTCCCCTCCTGCCTTGACTTTAACCTCAGCAAGGGTAAGGGTTGTATTCTTCATCGCAAAAGTCAAGCGCATTTCATCACCATCAACCAAGGTATCAATGGTTATGGTCTCATATCCAACATGCTGAACAACAAAATGATACTTTCCTCTAGGAAGTTCCATGAAGAATTTTCCCTGATCATTGGACAAGACTGTCCTCTTGGTTTCATTTACAGTGATAGAACAAAAACCTACAGGATTGTTGGACTGATCAACAACTAGCCCATTGATTTTTGTGGCAAAGGAACTGATGCAATACATCAACAACGACATCAATAACAGAAAACACTTGCTGTTCCTCATGCAGGGTATACTTGACTTGTTCTATTTCTTGATAAGATTGAGCAGGGAACGGGCAGTAGAGGCAGATAACCCGGATGTCAATCCGCCAATCAATGCAGTGATGAGGATGATCAGATAAACTGAGTTATTTTTAACCACCAACATGGAAATGCGTTTTGCGAGGATATGGTCATTTGAAATACTGATAAAAAGGGCCATCAATCCCCACAACAAGAATACACCGGTAAATGCAGACAAAAACGAAAGGCCCCAATGTTGAGGAATGAAAAAGCCAGTAAGCATTCCCGCAATAACAACGGTCCACCAGGGAAAATAGAGGCCTAATCCATAAGCCAATGATGCGGTAATGATAGCAGAGACAATAAATTTCATGATGTTGTTGTATTTATTTAGATGCGAAACTCATTTTCCATTTGCATTTAGCTCCTTCAATGGCTGCAGACTCCATGAACCAAAGTTTATAATACGCCCCCTTGGTCCACTGATCGATGAAATTATCATAGAATTTACTGCCAGGATTGCCACTTTGCCCACCAGGATAGACACCATAAGCATTGGTGGGACTGGTCATTTCCACCACCATGCGCCAACTAGGGCCATGATCATGTTGTGTGGCATTGATGATGCCATTTCCACCTCCATTCATCAGTCCGTCTCTGGCAAATGCCATAGCATTGGTCTTGAGCAGGTGATATACAGTGGTATTTTTATATTTAGCCCATTCGAGTTTGTTTTCTTTCTCTAATGTTGCCAGTTTTTTAGAAGCTTTTTTAAGCGCAACCGTAACCATTTGATAAAGGTCTTCTTTAATCGGTGTATTGATATTATCAATGAATTTGAAACTGCTGTCCCTTTCCAGTGCTTCCAGCAAAACAAATTTCTCAGGTTTGGTAATCGGCATTTTATCTTGAACCAGGTCATCATTGAAAATCTCTGCATGCAGCGAGTCCCACCATGCAGTGAAACATGTAGGAGCCTTCTCAGAAGCATCATTCATCATGTTCCAAGATGCGACCATCGAAAAATATTTTTTTTCATCTGCAGACAACTGTTCAGCCAGTGTATATTTCAGTAAAATTGGAAGGGCATCTTCAGCAAAAACATTATAGTTGTTGTTTTGAAGTGACTGCATATCCTGGGCAGTGATGTTGTTCATTGAAGCCAGTTTCCTGTTGATGGTAATGGGCCTGTATACCTCATAGCTGCCTGGCATAAAGTATGGATAACTGGAATCTGCAGCGCGCTGGTTGGCACTGCTGAGATAACCTTCTACAGGGTTGAAACCATGAGGATTCTCTTCATGGGGAATGTATCCTTTCCACATATAACTGCTATCAGTTCCAGGCATGACAAATAGCCCTTGGTCATTCCAACGCAAGGGAAAACTACCTTGCTGCCAAAGGGCAATGTCTCCCGATTTGGAAGCAAAAATCATGTTCTGACCTGGTACATTAAAATGAGATATGGCTTCCAAATAGTCAGTATAATTTGTCGCACGGTTCAGCAACAACCACATTTTGAGGATATTGGATGTATCATGGGCAACCCATTTTAGGGCATATGCTTTTTCTGCAGTAAGATCTGTTTTAAAGCTGTTATCATACATGACGGGGCCGAATACTGTATATGCAACAGTGTCTTCTAGTGTTTTCGCATTTTTGATGCGAATCTGTTCCACCCTACGGGTTGTTGTTTTCCAACTGCTATCAAACCAATATTCCCGTTTGTCCTTGTCACGAAATTGAATTTCATAGTAGTCTTTAACATCTCGACCTGCATTGGTAAAACCAAAAGAGATGCTGTCATTAAATCCAATGACAACCCCAGGAAGACCTGGAAAAGAAACTCCATAGGCATTGAATGCAGGAGTTTTTAGCTGGATTTCAAACCATATGGAAGGTAAGGTAAGCCCCAAGTGTGGATCATTGCTGAGGATGGGTTTGCCACTCAGGGTCTTGGTTCCAGCAACTGCCCAACTATTGCTTCCGTTGGATGGATTGGGCTTAAAGTCTTCTACAAACTGTATGGTATCTTTTCTTTTGAAATAAAGAGAGTCAGCCGAAGCTGGAGGATTGAGTGCAGCAAGAGGCTTGCTGTATACAGTACCTTTTGCAATGACTGGATACAAAGAGTCTGGAATGCTTGGATAGAGGATCCTGAAGTTCTCTTCTCCGAGCAACTTCAGGGCGTTGGTGAATTCAAAATCCCTGTCATAGCCTGCAAGTGTTTGGGTCATCTGCTTAGTGAAAAGTGCAGATTTCAGGTTTGTCCATTTTTCAGGTTGATATCCCAAAAGTTTGTATTCAATGGGCAATTCACTGGCTTTGAGTGAACTGATATAGGCATTGACACCTGCAGTATACGCATCAATGGCTGATATGGTTTGAGGGTCTTGTTTCATGGCAGCCAATGCATTTTCTGCTGCAAAAACCATACCCATCCTGCGCTGATTGCGATCATAATTGATGGCCTTTTCGCCAACAATTTCACTGACCCGGCCTGCGGCAGCATGTGTTTGGAATTCCATCTGCCAAAGCCTGAATTTTGCATGCAAATAGCCCTGTACAAAATAGGCATCGTTTTCTTGCTCTGCAAATACGTGTGGCACCAATCGATCATCAAGATATACGTCAACCTTGCCTTGCAGTTCACCAAAACGCAATGATGCGTTAAAATCCACATCTACCGATTCTGCATTCTGCCAAACACCCTCTTGAACACTCAAAAATTGTCCGAGAGGCAATGGAAGCACTGATCGGGTGCCAAGCACGTATACAAGTGCGATATTCAACAAGAGGGAAAAAAGAAAAATGAAATATTTCATGGCTGTAAATCTGTCTTAAAGTTAGCTACAATAATTCAACTGAAATGGTTGATTTCCTTGCTCAGGTCTATGGAGGGAAACCTTGAAGCAAGGGAATGGGCAATTTCTTTGAACCTGTTCTTGAATTTCCTGTGCTCGACCGAATATGGGTGAAGTGGCTTGTGCTGAAAGGCCATGTTCAGTTGATCCAATTCTTTCATTACCTCTCTTGATCTGCCATTGATGGCAGCAACACAAAATTTTTCCCAAACATAGCGGGTTGCCTGATAATTAGGATGAACCATGTCTTCCGCATAAAACCGATAATCCCTAAGATCATCTACTATCAGTTCATAAGAAGGAAAATAATGCAAATGCTCATGTTGCCTGGTTAACTTATCTACAGCATGAACAAGCACGGCCTTGCTACGGTTGTTTTCAACGAAACCATCCCTGAGGTGGCGGACCGGGCTTATGGTGAAAATGATATTGAGGGTATGATTAAACTGTTTCAGTTTCTCGATGATTGTAGAATATGTTGAGATGATCTCTTCAGGTTCCAGCATTCGTTTTGTAAAACCAGCTGCTGGCATTTTATGACAGTTGGCTACGATATCCCTCCCCTGCCTTTCATATACATAACCTGAACCAAGGGTGACGATCAACCATTGTGCTTGCTTCAAAAAAGAATTGGCAACATTGACCGATTCATTCATGCGATGAAGACTTTCTTCACTACTGGTACAGCTGAAATTCGAGTGAAAATCCCAATGATTCCAGATTCCGTTGTGCTCGAACAACTCTTCAGATGTTACAAGAGTATTGTCAATATACCTGTTCAGTGCATTTGCAATACTTATTGGGTTGAAAAGAATACCATTGGGGTTTTGTATTGCTTTAAATTTGGAAGCAGCAAGATAATTGTAGACATGTTCGGTAAAACAGGAACCAACGAGCATGATTTTTTCATCAAGATCGATTTTCTTGCTCAATGAAGGAGGATTAAATTCCAAGCGAAAATCCATGTCTATTCGTTTTATGAAGAAAAACCCATGCGTTGTTTGCTGGCTTCAAATAAAACAATTCCTGCGGCGATACCTACATTGAAAGAATCAAAATTTCCTTGCATGGGAATGGTAAAATGAAAATCTGCAGCCTTAGTAATAAATGGTTGTATGCCCTTGTCTTCACTGCCCATCACAATACAAGCTGGTTGTTTGAAATCCGCATTGAAAACCTTTAAATCAGATGTCATTTCCGCAGTAAAAACCTTGATATCATTCAAATGCAAAGTATCAATGGCTTTGAGCAAACTGTTGACTCGACATACCAGAATGCGTTGTAGTGCGCCTGCTGATGATTTCATTGCTTCCTCATTGATAGCACCAATTCCTTTATCCGGGATGATCATGATCTGTGCACCACAACAAAGTGCAGTTCTTGCAATGGCACCAATATTGCGAACATCAGTGATGCCATCAAGCATTACAAAAAGGGGTACCTCTCCCCTTTGAAGTACATTGTCAATTGATTCCTGCAAATCATGAAATGATATGATGCTGTTGACTCCAATTACACCCTGGTGATTCGCCCTTGTCATGGAGTGTAATTTTTCAATGGGCACAGCATTGATCGGAATGTTTAGTTTTTGCGCCAATTGCTTGATTTCATCAATTCCTTCCCCACCAATGTTTTTTTGCAAGAAAATCCTTTCAAGCTGTGCTCCATCCCTCAAAGCTTCCAACACAGGCTGGCGTCCGATGATATTGGAGGAGGGTCTGTTAACTTCATTTCTCATTTTCCAAGAATTTGATCTTCATTTTAAAAAGTGCAGCAACCGTTATTGAATCCGTGATTTTACCATCCAATACCATCTGATACGCCTCCGTGATGTGAATTTTTGAAACGGTCAACTCTTCTGTTTCCTCGGGATTGGGTTCTCCTTGCTGCAAATCAGTTGCAAGATAAACAATTGCTCTCTCATCAGTTACTGAGTTGGAGAGATCCATTTCAAACAATTTCTCCCAGGTTTGGGCCTCAAGACCAGTTTCTTCTTTCAATTCACGCTTTGCAGAAACCAAAGGATCAATGCCGAGTGGGCCACCGCCTTCAGGTATTTCAAGGCTGTATTTGCCAGATACATACCTAAACTGTCCTACCATAAAAATGTTTCCCTCCGGGTCCATGGGAATAACCCCAATGGCAAGGTTCTTGAAATGCACAATTCCATAAATACCTTTATTCCCAGAAGGATTGATTACCTGGTCTTCTGTTACAGAAATCCATGGGTTATCATATTGATGAATGGTTCCGAGTGTTATCCAATTGTTGTCCATGTTTGCTGATAAAGAATAAACCCTCCATGAAGGAGGGTTTACAATATGAAAACGTATGTCAATTATTTGATTTTAAATGCTGACTTTACCTTTGCAACAAAATCAAGTTTTTCCCAGGTAAACAGTTCAACTTCCATTGTTTTTGTTCCACCACCGGGTTGTGCAAATGTTTTCTTTACCATTTCATTCTTCCTGCCCATGTGTCCGTAGGCAGCAGTTTCCTGGTAAATGGGGTTTCTCAACTTCAACCTTGTTTCAATGGCATAAGGGCGCATGTCAAACAAGGCCTCAACTTTTTTGGCTATCTGGCCATCAGTCAAGTTGACTTTTGAAGTTCCATAGGTATCTACAAAAATACCCATTGGTTTTGCAACGCCGATTGCATAAGAAACCTGGACGAGCATTTCGTCAGCAACACCTGCGGCGACCATGTTCTTGGCTATATGGCGTGCAGCATAGGCCGCACTTCTGTCCACCTTTGAAGGATCTTTACCGCTGAATGCACCGCCACCATGAGCACCTTTTCCACCATACGTATCAACGATGATTTTTCTACCCGTAAGTCCTGTATCACCATGAGGTCCACCGATTACGAATTTACCGGTAGGATTGATATGGTAAGTAATGTTATTGAATAGTTTCTGAACGTCTTTTTTACACTTTGCTTTCACACGGGGTATGACGATGTTGATGATATCATGCTTGATGGTATCCAACATTTTTTTGTCGCTTTTGGAAAAGTCATCGTGTTGGGTAGAAACAACAATGGCATCAATCCTGAGTGGTTTGTCATTGTCGTCATATTCAATGGTAACTTGGCTTTTTGCATCAGGACGCAAATAAGGCATTTTGCTTCTTTTTTCCCTCCTGATGTCTGCCAACTCAATGAGTATCTTGTGGGCAAGATCCAAAGCCAATGGCATGAGGTTCTCCGTTTCGTTGGTTGCATAACCAAACATCATTCCCTGATCTCCAGCTCCCTGGTCTTCTTTCTTTTTGCGTTCAACACCCCTGTTGATGTCTGCAGATTGTTCATGGATGGCAGAAAGAATACCGCAGGAGTTTGCCTCAAACATGTATTCGCTCTTCGTATATCCAATTTTGGCGATGACATCACGGGCAATTTTTTGTACATCAAGCGTACAATTGGCCTTGACTTCTCCAGCAAGTACAACTTGTCCGGTTGTTACCAATGTTTCACAGGCCACTTTGGCCATGGGGTCAAAAGCAAGAAAATTATCGATCAGGGCGTCTGAAATCTGATCTGCTACTTTGTCAGGATGTCCTTCGGAAACGCTCTCTGATGTAAACAGGTATGGCATGATGTTGTTTTGGTTTATGCAAATATAACGTGAAAATCAAAGTTTAGAATAAACGACCCTGAATTTCATTTTTTTTGAAGAATGGGTACCACCACCAAGTACTACATTTCCCCTGCTGAGATTGTTGAGGGCAAAAGTGATGAATAGATCTTCATAACGAAGGCTGTATGGGGCGGTTAAACGCAACTGAAAATTGGGATTGTTTCTGGTAATAATACCCTGAAGGTACCTGGTAAGATTCATGTTGTAAGCAGACAAGTACTGTCCAGAATTGTCAGAAATGTATTTTCGCTGTCCTCCGAAGAGTAAAGATTCGAATTTACCATTGACAAATCCATCAGAAAGAAAAGGATAGTATTTTTTGTTGGCTGAATCCAACATCTCAGCATACAGGAACTCAGGCGTTTGAAAGATATTAGGGCGTCTGCCTGGTGTAGACACTTCTTGCATGGAAAGTTGAGCAAGATGAACCATTACATTGCCTTTTTTCTGTTTGAACTCATCCAAACCGGGAATTTTGAGCATGGCATAAGTACCAGGTGCAGCTTGAAGATAGATAAGGCTATCGCCCCTTGGTTTTGTACCAAAATAACGCGGGGCTTCACTTCCTGTATAGTTCCTGACAATTTGATTGGCAGAAGCCCCTGGAATGCCATTGTCAAAAATGAAATTCTTGAAAGTCGTATCCGCTTTTCCTGCTTTGGTATAACGGTAATATATACGCAATTGGGTAGCTGTATCACTCATGGCAAAACTCATGAGGGCATTGGCATTGCTGCCGCTGGTTTGAGGCACCAGTGCAAATCCTTTAATGAAATCACGATAGAGCGAATCAGATTTATATGGGCTTAAGCCAGTTGTGTCGAATGAAAGCAGTGCCCTTGCAAAAGAATTGTTGAGCTTGATACGCAACTGATTATTGAGGTTTTGACGAAAGAGAAACAGCGAATCGTTCAAAACTGAGGGAGCAAAGGTTTTTGTTCCGATCAATTCTCCATACTGAACTGACTTGTTGGTCAGATAAGCTGAATCTGATTTCAATTTTTCAGAAATCCGGTGAACATTGATCGTTTGAAGCGCATTGGTATCTCCAAAAGTATTGGTCCATCTCAAGCAAAGTACTGCTGAATCAAGGTAAAGACTGTCAGCGACATTTTCAAAATACAGGGGGTAATTGGATGGCTTTAGCTCCATAAATATGGAAGCGGTGGTTTTTCCAAACTGGGGATCATTGGATATATGTCCCAGGATAAATTGACCTGCGTTGCCATTGATATCCCTTCCCAAACGGGGAACCAGGGAATCGGGTGTCGTATAGGTTGAAGCCACTACTTCAAAAGTGGTGTCAAACGTAATAACATTGTCAATGGCGGGAAGAAGTCCAGCTCCGATATCAGTACCTTTTATTTTGGTACAATTTGAAAAAAAAGCGATGGAAAAAACAAAAACCAGGACATTCAACAAACTTCGATATCTCACTTATTATAATTTAACGTTTCCTGACTGAATAATTACTTGTTTGCAAGGTCGCCATACAATTGTAAATACTCTGTTAAATCAGAGTCTTGGTTGTAAGGAATTACCTTTTTGCCTTTGACTTTGGAAAACTGATCGATCAAAGCCTTTTCTACTTCCCCATCCCCAAAAGAAATGGCATCAGCATAGGTAGCAGCTCCATTGAACAGGGCCGTGTTATCAATGTTTTTATATGGTTCAAGATCTTTTTCCTTGATACCAACATTGATCATGCTTAATTTAAGGAAATCATCTCCCAGATTTTCAGTGAAAGTATTCTGGCCAATGGTAAACAATACTTTGCTATTGCTGAAAACCGGTTCTTTTTTATAGGCTGT
>CAITQQ010000352.1 GCA_903894575.1 uncultured bacterium | reverse complement strand
TTGAGCGCAGATCAAATTGCTGAGCGCACAGGGCTTGGCAGAAAAACCATTTATAACATCGAACAGGGCAGTCCCACAGTTGCCATTGGTAGTTATTTGCAGGTGCTTTTTGTGTTGGGTTTAGAAAAAGATTTCACCCAAGTTGCGGCCGCTGATCCTTTGGGAAGAAAATTGCAAGATGCTGGCATTGTAACCAATAAGCGAGCGCCCAAACAATCGAAAAAGTCATGAAGCAAAACCAGACGAAAATATCGGTTTATGCAGATTGGGAGTTCTTAGAAGAAGCTCAATTGATGGGTTTTTTGACTGCACAACGCATTCGTGGAAAGGAAGTGTTTTTTTTTGAATACACTGAGACGTGGGTAAATAAATAAAACCCGATTTTAT
Source organism: uncultured bacterium (assembly GCA_903894575.1). Taxonomy (GTDB): domain Bacteria; phylum Bacteroidota; class Bacteroidia; order Chitinophagales; family Chitinophagaceae; genus Pollutibacter. The sequence goes on along the minus strand of CAITQQ010000352.1, from coordinate 2,950 downwards.
TCTTGGATCCACATTTGGGGTTTTACAAGGGAAAACAATACTTACCAGAAGAGAAAAACAACTTCGGAATATTTCTTGATTCATCGCCCGACCGTTGGGGTAGGTTATTGATGCGAAGAAGAGAAGCGTGGCAAGCAAAGGAAGAAGGTAGAGACGAAAGAACGCTTTTTGAAAGTGATTTTTTATAGGGTGTTTTTGACGGACATCGAATGGGTGGGGTGCGATTTAAATTGATTGAAGATGGGCCTTTCATGAATGATCAGAAGAAAATGGCAACGCCGCCATGGACTTCACTTCGGGAATTGGAGTATGCTAGTTTGCAGCTTGAAAGAGATGATGCCATGAATGACCCTGAGTATGCGCATTGGTTGAGTGTGTTGATTGATCCAGGATCTTCCCTGGGCGGTGCAAGACCCAAAGCCAGTGTGATAGATGATAAAGGACATTTGTGGATTGCAAAATTTCCAAGTTCAAGAGATGAAAAAAATACGGGTGCTTGGGAAATGGTATTGCATGAATTGGCGAAAGCCTGTGGTATTCATGTTTCGGAGGCGCGCTTGCAAAAATTTTCTGGCAAGCATCACACATTTTTAGCCAAACGATTCGATCGAGCAAATGATCAGCGGCGAATTCATTTTGCATCGGCAATGACTTTGTTGGGTCTGCAAGATGGCGCTGATCATGTTGAAGGTGTTGGATACCTCGATTTGGTTGGTTTTATCATGCAAAATTGTCCGGAAGCGAAAGAAGATTTGGAGCAGTTATGGCGAAGAATGGTGTTTAATATATTGGTGTCGAACACCGACGACCATTTGTGTAACCATGGGTTTATACTCACTGATACTGGGTGGCGTTTATCTCCAGCTTATGATATGAATCCTAACGAAATGGGTAATGGTTTAACATTGAATATTTCTGAAAATAGCAATGAATTAGACATTTCATTGGCTTTAGAAACCGCACATTTGTATCAATTGAAAAGTGACAGAGCAGAAAGTATCTTAAAGGAGATGCAGCAAGAAATTTCTCACTGGCGCACTGTTGCGAAGAAGCTTGGAATCAGTCATAGCGAGATAGAACAGACGAAGCGAGCGTTTCGGTTGGTGGAGAAGAGGTAAGCATGGCTCAGTTTTACTAACATAGAGATTTGCTAACTTATTGGTTACTATATCTGAAATTAAACTTTTTTGATGTTTTGCACTACTTATTGCAGTTGTTTGATGTAAATGCTAAAATTTCGCAAATAATTCACTTAAAAGTAAAGCAGTGTATATAAAATTTGCATTTATTGAAAGTATATTCGTACATTTGTGGCCTAAATTTCACTCAAAAGTGAAAAGTGCTTGTAAATAATTTTCTTAATTGTAAAACCCAAGATTAATAAAGTGAACTACGAAATTGTCGAAATGGAATCATATAGCGGCAGCAAGGCAAAAGTTTACTCTATTATTCCAGAGGGCGAAGTTGAAACATTATTTGAAAAGTTTATTGATGAAAACATAGGAGAATTCAAGGAGGAGGTGAAAGAAATACTCAGGCGATTAAAACAAATTGGACATACAACTGGTGCTAGGGAGAGTTACTTTAAACATGAAGGCGATAATGATTTTGTTAATAATAATGGAAAATTTGTTTGGGCATTGTATGATGATGAAGAAAGGAAGTTAAGATTGTATTGTATAAGGTTTTCAAATGTAGCTATTATACTTGGAGGTGGTGGACGAAAAGATAAGTCCACAAAAAAATGGCAAGACGATGAAAAGCTGTCCGAAGAAGCACGAAAAGTAATGGCTTATGCTGAAATCATTTTTAAGCAGTTAGAAGATGGTGAAATATATTGGTCAAATGACGGAACAGAATTACAAGGGAATTTTAAAAACTACGACAATGAATAAAATAATCAAAGCAAGAAAATACAGCAGCTCAAAACTTCAAGAGTTGTTAGATGAAGTTACACCATTAGAAATGGAGCAAACTAAGACCAAAATGCAACTTGCAGCTCGCATTGAAGATTTTATGAGAGCGAAAGGGTGGAATAAGTCGCAGTTTGCAACAAAAATTGGTAAAAATCCGTCTGAAATTACCAAATGGCTGAGCGGAACTCAGAACTTCACAGTTGATGTATTAACGGAGATAGCTTCAACGCTTGATGTCGAATTGGTAGCTTTGTTTGGCAAGCAACAGATTCAAGTAATTTACAGAAAAGAAATTGTTGTTAAATCAGTAGCTATTCCAGCAGCAATAAAATTAACAACACCATATAATCAAAGAGAAGGAGTTTTTGGAAATTGTTACTATACAAGTCAAGGGATAAAGTCAAATTTCTCACAATTATATCAAGCATAATATGGCTAAAATTAAAAATAAAGACTTCAATGTTGAAATGCAGATAAGAGCAATTGAACTGTTAAATAGCTCATTGACTTTGCCTGCCAATCCAAATACACCTATAATAAATTTTAATTTCAATATTAGTATTGAAAGTCGTGCGGATGCAGTCAATAAACTTGTTTTTGTAATAGTGCACATTGATATTAAAAATGATGACCTATCTGTTTTTCTTGGCACATTGTCTGTGAGCTGTATTTTTGAAATTGTGAACTTTGAAGATGTCATTAAAGTTGAAGATGACGGAAAAGTTAATATTCCTCAACAATTGATAGAAACACTCAATATCATCTCAATTTCTACTACTAGGGGCGTAATGTTCTCAACATTTAAAGGGACGTTTTTACATAACGCTGTTCTACCAATTATTGATCCAAAGCAGTTTCAAGTGGGTGGGCATGTTGAGCATCAGCGGTGCGTTGAGCGCTTCAGCGGGCAAAGTGCCGTTGATCGTTAATTTCGATGGCAAGAACAGCATTGCGGGTGCCACTCAATACAAGTGGTTGTTTGGTGATACGAAGCAAGCACCCAAGGATACGGCTTGGGGCGCTGCGGTGAGTTA
>CAITQQ010000351.1 GCA_903894575.1 uncultured bacterium | reverse complement strand
GCTTTTACAATGGCTATCATTTATAAAATATTTAAACGATGGTTTCCTAATTTGATTTTATCATCCAGGTATTGCTGGTTGTATGGATTGGCCTCAACGGGCAATTGCTTCACGACAAACTTGAATCCGGCTTCTTGTAAAGCGTTTATTTTCGATGGGTTGTTGCTGATCAATTCAAAATCACCAAGTGCCAAACTCCTGAGGATTCCAATGGCATCCGAAAAATTCCTGTTGTCTTTGGGAAAGCCCAGTATTTCATTGGCTTCATATGTATTGTACCCTTTATCCTGCAACGCATATGCAGCAACCTTATTGCCAATGCCAATTCCCCGCCCTTCATGGCCTCTCAAATAGATGAGGTAACCATGCCCCTGCTCAGCAATCGCAGCGAGTGATGACATGAGTTGCTGTTGGCAATCGCAACGCAGACTTCCCAAAACATCCCCTGTAAGGCATTCGCTGTGGATTCTGACAAATGGGATATCCTGATTGTTATTCAACGAAATCAACAAATGTTCTGTGCCCGTCAAATTGTTTTTGAAAACCTCCATTTCAAAATTTGCAAATTTTGTTGGCAAGGTTGATTTCGATACAGAGACCAGATGGCTTTCTGTTTTAAGCCGGAAATCGATGATTTGCTGGATGCTGATGATCTTCAACTGCTTTTCCTTTGCCATCTCAAACAGCTCATTTCTGCGCATCATGTTTCCTTCAGTATCCATCACTTCACAAATGATGGCGGCAGGTGCTTGACCAGTCAGTCTGCACAAATCAACAGCGGCTTCTGTATGACCACTTCTCACCAAAACACCACCTTCCTTTGCCACCACAGGGAAAAGATGCCCTGGTTTGATAAAGTCTTCAGGTTTGCTTTGGGGATTGGCAATTTGGAAAGCAGTAATGGCCCGCTCTTTGGCTGATATTCCTGTGGTTATACCAAACGATTCCACGGCATCGATAGAATCATGAAATGCAGTATGAAAGCTATCTTTTTGGTTGGAGTTTACCGGAGACAAGTTCAACCGGTCGGCCGTTCCTTTATCAATCGCAATACAAACAAGCCCCCTGGCCTCTTTTGCACAAAGATTGAGTTTTTCCTGGGTAGCCGCACCAGCTGGGAAAATAATATCACCCTCGTTTTCGCGGGATTCATCATCCACCACCAAAATGGGATTGCCCATTTTGAATTCCTCCAAAGCCTCATTGATGTTATCGAACATGTTGGTTTTCCCTTTTAAGTAAAAGCTGCTCAGTATATTTTGCAAGGATGTCAAACTCAATATTTACCCTGTCATTCTCGTTCAAAAGAGACATATTGGTTTTTTCAATGGTGATCGGAATGATGCACAATTCAATGTCTTGATCAACAACTTGATTGATGGTCAGGCTTACACCATTGATGGCAATTGACCCTTTGTAAACAACGTACTTGGTAAATGGTTCTGGAATATGGATGGTAAAAAACCATGCCTTTTCACCTTCGATGATTTTTTTTACTGTCGCTGTGGCATCCACATGACCCAAGACATAGTGCCCTCCTAGGTAGCCTGATGGTTGCATGGGCAACTCAATGTTGACCTTGGTACCTTTGGTATAGTAACGAATGATCGTTTTGTCTATGCTTTCAGGAGATACATAGAAACTTAAAACAGTTCCTTCCACTTTAAAAACAGACAAACAGGCACCATCAATGGCAACACTGTCGCCCAACTGGACCTTGGGCGCAATCAAGGGTGCTGCAACCCGCAAAATCCAGCCATCTTCTTCTTTTTTGATGTCTTCTATAACAGCGGCGCTAACGATTCCGGTGAACATATGGGTAATTGTAGGTAATTTTGCGGGGCAAAGTTAATCCTAAAATGAGCGCATCAGCGTATTTACACAAAGCATTTTTACTGGCGGGGAAAGCCGATCCCAAAAAAATAAGACCAAATCCATTTGTTGGGGCTCTGGTTGTTTCAAAGGACGGTCAAGTTTTGGGGGAAGGGTACCATGAAAAGGCTGGGGAGGCCCATGCAGAAGTCATTGCCATCAACAATGCCTTGGCAAATGGCGCTGATTTGAGCACCTGTAGCTTGTATGTGACCCTTGAACCCTGTTCACATACCGGAAAAACACCTCCCTGCACCGATTTGATCATACAGCACCGTATTTCCAGGGTGGTCATCGGATCCATGGATCCCAATCCGCTGGTATCCGGGGCCAACATCTTAAAGGAAAAAGGCATTTCGGTTGAGGTTCTTGTGCTGCCGGAAATAGTGGAAATGAACGAAACCTTTAACATCAACCAAATCCTGAAAAGACCAAAGTATATCCTGAAATCAGCCATTACCCTGAATGGGAAAATAGCAGATAGCACCGGCAACAGCAAATGGCTCTCGGGTTCAGAAAGCAGGGAGTATGTCCATCGTCACCTGAGAACTGCCGCTGATGCTATTTTGACTTCAGCCAAAACGGTTATCAAAGACAATGCCAGCATGAACATCAGGATTCCGGGACAAGATGCTGAAGAGTTGAATGTGATTATTTTTGACAGGAACCTTGAGCTGTTGAAAAAAGAAAATCACCAGCTTTCTATTTTTTATAAAAGAAACAAATCTGTTATTTATCTGATTACTGATAAGGCTGAAACAACTGAAGCATTACCGAATGTTGACATCATCAACATCCCGATAAATGATGGCAGGTTCGACCTGGAAATACTTCACAAGGAATTGATTTTGAGAAATATTTGCCAGGTATTGATTGAAGCAGGGGGTTCATTGAATGCCACAATGATGGAAGCAAAAGCTGTGGATGAAATCTTTACATTCATATGTCCGCGCATACTCATGGACAAGGCGGCCATCAATCAGTTCAATAGCAGCCAGATCCAAACAATGGACAATGCGGTGAAGCTTCAATTGCTGGATTCTATGACCATAGGAGAAGACATCCTGTTAAGGCACAAGGTCGTTCACTAAATCTTCATTGTAAAAAACTCCCCTGTTTTGATCTTGCCTGAGCGCATCTTCAATGAGCAAGATGCCAACATCAAGCAATACACCAGAGGCGAACTGGTACGGGTCGAATGAGACAGCAACTGCATTTGATTTGATAAATTGAAGTGCAGCCAATGCCTGTTGTAACCCTTTTGTATTTTTGATTATTCCAGCATGTTGGCTTATCAGGTTTTGTACTTGGTTCCTATCAATATCAAAACATTCCAATTTGAAATGTACAGGCGCTTTCAAATTGACTTCATGTTTTGTATCCAAGAGTTTTTCAGTTGCGAATTTTGCAAAAGCAATGGCTTCAAGCAATGAATTGGAAGCAAGGCGATTCGCACCATGTAATCCGGTGGAGGCTACCTCACCTATCGCAAACAACCCTGATACATTTGTTTCACCAAACACATCAACCTTGATGCCTCCGCAAGAATAATGCTGAACAGGCACTACAGGAATCAGCTCTTTTGCGATATCGATATTGAGCAAGGCTTTACACTGGGACTTGATGGCTGGAAAATGATGATCGATGACTTCGGATGAAAGATGAGTCGCATCCAACCATACACATGCATCTCCTTGTTTCTTCATTTCAGTTATGATTGAACGGGAAACAATGTCCCTTGGTGCAAGCTCCAGCCTTTTGTCATATTGATGCATGAACGCTATACCTTGTTGATTTCTCAACACTGCACCAGCGCCCCGGAGCGCTTCAGTTACCAGGAAAGAAATATTGCCATCATGAAACAACCCTGTTGGATGAAACTGAACATAGGAAAGGTTTTCAATGGTTGCCCCTAATTTTTGTGCAAAGAATATGCCATCGCCGGTGGCAACATGTTGATTGGTTGTTTTGGCATACAACATCCCTGCTCCACCAGTTGCCAATACCAATTTTGAAGTGGTTATTTCGAAAAAACATGCATTTGTTACGTCAAATAAATGAAGGTGAAAAAGGCCATTGACATCCTTGATAACATTAACCAATAAAGTATTTTCAAGGATCTTGGCATTATCAGAAACAATTGCGCTTTGCATCAACGCAACCTGAATGGCATGTCCAGTCTGATCTTCAACATGCCAAATGCGTGCCTCACTGTGGCCACCCTCTTGGGCCAGATCATAATCATTAGCGGCATTCTTATCAAAACAGGTGCCCCACCTGATCAAGTCATTCAACAAAGCCGGCGCTGCCTCCACCACTTTCCGTACAACCTGCTTGTCATTGACATCTGCGCCAGCAACCATGGTGTCCTCAATGTGTTTTTCAACATCATCTCCAATCGCATGTACCGCTGCGATTCCACCTTGTGCCCAGTCGGTATTGGTGGTTGACAATGTTGATTTTGCAATGAGACAGAGGGAGAGCTCTCCCGCCTTAAATGCATCTGATTCAGTCAGATAAAGGAAGGTTGACAAACCGCCAATACCAGACCCCACAATCACAATATCATGATGCGAGTGGATCATCTTAAATGGAAAGCATATTGTTCAATGCCCTTAAGGCTCCTGCCTGTGTTTTTTCATTGACATTGATCTCAGGCATTTCGTAATACAATGTATTATACAATTTTTCTATTGTATTCATTTTCATGTAGGGGCATTCAGAACAAGCACAGGAATTGGATTCCAATGCTGGCGCAGGAATGATCATTTTATCGGGGACAGCTTTCCGCATCTGGTACAAAATACCTGCCTCTGTAGCCACAATGAATTTGGTCAATGGGGAAACCTGTACATGCTCCAACAAGGCTTTGGTGGAGCCCACGAAGTTGGCCTTTTCGAGCAAGGCTGGAAGACACTCTGGGTGGGCGATCAAGGAAGCATCAGGATGTTTGTCCATCAACACTTGCAGCTTGTCCAATGAAATATTTTCATGAACAATACAGGCTCCATCCCAGAGGATCAACTCCCGGCCTGTGACCTGCTGCACATACATCCCCAAATTCTTGTCAGGAGCAAAAATGATGCGTTTGTCTTTTGGAATGGCATTGACCACTTCAATAGCATTTGAAGAAGTACAAATATAATCACTCAGGGCCTTGATTTCAGAACTGCAGTTGATATAACTTACCACAATGGCATCGGGATATTGGGCTTTAAACGCGATGAATGCCTCCTCAGGCGCTGAGTCTGCAAGAGAACAACCTGCGTTCAGGTCCGGCAAGAGTACTTTAGCCCTTGGGTTCAGTATTTTGGCGGTTTCTGCCATGAAGTGAACACCACAAAAAACAATGATATCAGCCGATTGTTTTTTCGAAGCCTGTGCAAGCGCCAAACTGTCCCCCACAAAATCTGCGATAGACTGTATGTCTTCGCTTACATAATAATGCGCAAGAATGACCGCATTTTTTTCATTTTTCATTTTGAGGATGGCCTCTTTCAAGTCAATCCCATCCGGCACGGACCTGCTCAAAAATCCCACACGTGCTATCTCATTTTCAAACAACATCTTACTTGATTTTTAATGATATATCAACAGATTCAACATGGTGTGTCAAATCTCCCATAGAAATAAAATCTATACCCGTTTGGGCATATTCAATGATATTTGAGGCATTGATTCCCCCGGAGGCTTCGATTTTTTTCCCAGTGTCATTGTGTGAAAGCAATTGTTGGATCTGTTGGGGCTTGAAATTATCAATCAGTATCCTGTTAACCTCCTGAAAGTCTTTTGCAATGATGAATTCCTCAGCATTTTTTACCTCAACAACCAATGGCACTTGGCTATTGTTCACTTCTCTATAGCGCAAACAGGACTCAATGGCATTCATTATTCCGCCTGCTGCCTGTATATGATTGTCCTTGATGAGCATCTGGTCATATAATCCGAACCGATGATTCACTCCCCCACCAATACGGACCGCCCATTTTTCACAAATCCGGAAATTAGGGGTGGTTTTACGGGTATCTAAAATCTTGACTCCATATGGCGACACCATATCAGACAAATGACGTGTTTTGGTAGCGATACCACTCATGCGCTGCATGCAATTGAGCATGAGGCGCTCAAGTTGCAAAATGGAATGTATTGAGCCTGAAATCTCACCGACACAGGCAACGGATTTTACGTTTTCGCCATCCTTGATACTGAATTCAACCTTCAAGGATGGATCAACCCTGGCACAAATTTTTGCTGATAATTCAATCCCCGCTGCGGTACAATCCTCCTTGATATAGCATAAAGCCGTTCCCGTCTGCCCTTTTGCAATGGTGGCCAAACTGGTCAGGTCTCCCTCTCCAATATCTTCCGCAAGCGCTGCATCGATGAACCGATCTATCGTCTGGCCAAACCAATGCGCATTTATTTCAGTCATACACCAACAGTTTCACAAAGATATATAATCATCAAATAGAAGAAAAATTACGGCACTATGCACACTATAAACCTTGAATCCAATGAAAATTTGTGTGAATGATTTCATTTTTGTGTTGTTCAATGTATTCCTTGAAGGCGGTTGCAACAGGTGAAAGCCTATTTTTACGGTGCCATATAAGATTCCAGGAAGTTTTAATGGGCAATCCTTTGATTGGAATAATCTGCAGCT